>JAKMFK010000104.1 GCA_022425465.1 Bacteroidia bacterium
TTATAATCAGAACAGAACTCTTTTGCCATATCTATCCTTGATTTGAATAAAAATAATTCTTGTTTGTCACTTACCTCCAATTTAAATTTATTAAGGTCAAAAAATACAATCGTAGTGTTAACAACTTCAAAGTTTTCAGACTTACTATTGTCTAAACGCAGGTCAGAAATCCGGCCACTGAGTGTATCACAACAATTACTGGTATCTCTCAACTCCAATCCAGATTCAAGTTCCTCTAATTTAGCATTTAATCGGGCTACTTTAACATTTAATTGACTGATATCCTCACTAGCAAGCTGTTCAAGAATTTCAACTGTTTGATCATGCGTAAAGTTTGATAATTTCGATTTTTTGAACCTTTGCTCATTATGAATCCCACAAGAAGTTAAAAATTAAGAAACAGTTAAAATGATGGCAAATTTTTCAATAGTCATATTTTAGATTTTTTAATAGTACTGCAATGTTAGTTTAATTTTTTTAATTAAACTTCTAAATATAACTATTAAGATAATACCTAAGGATTATATCCTACTTTGAAAGGTGAATAACTCATAATACCTTCCTTTTTGTGAGAGCAATTGTTCATGTTTACCCTGTTCTACAATCCTTCCTTCTTCGATTACTAAAATTTGATCAGCTTGTTGAATCGTACTCAATCGATGTGCAATGACAAATGTAGTTCTATTTTTCATCAATATTTCCAAACTTTTTTGAATATATCGCTCACTTTCGTTATCCAGATTAGACGTAGCTTCATCAAGTAAGATTATCTTTGGATTTGCCAATAGAGCACGTGCAATTGCTATTCGTTGACGTTGACCCCCACTTAGCTTTACTCCTCGTTCACCAATCACTGTGTTTAAACC
This sequence comes from Bacteroidia bacterium, assembly GCA_022425465.1. Classification (GTDB taxonomy): domain Bacteria; phylum Bacteroidota; class Bacteroidia; order NS11-12g; family UBA9320; genus UBA9320. Next base: position 867 of record JAKMFK010000104.1, read on the forward strand.
CGCTTCAAAACGATCTGTGAATTCATGAACATATGCTGCTTTTACTGCTTTACTTAATTCCTCACTTGAAGCTAGTGGTCTTGGAAAAAGGATGTTCTCCCGAATAGTCCCTTCGAACAAAAAATCATCCTGTAATACCACACCTAAATGCTGACGATAACTACTTAAATTAATCTTCGATAAATCAGAACCATCAACAGTAATCTCTCCTTTTTTAGGAGTTAGAAATGTTGCAGCAAGACCTGCAATTGTAGATTTACCACTACCTGAAGAACCAACTAGAGCAGTAACTGTACCCGCTTTAGCCTCAAATGAAATATCATGTAAAACCTCTTTACTGCCCTCATAATTGAAGGACACAGAATTAAACTTAACATCCCCTTTTATAGTGTTAATTACCTGCTTTCTTACCTCTGGATTGTCTTCTTCATCATGATTCATGAGTTCTTGAGTTCGGTCAAGCCCCGCAAGTGCCTCTGTCAATTGACTTCCAATATTACTCATTTGAACAATTGGTGCAATCATGAAACCTAGAAACAAAGTAAATGAAACAAAATCCCCATTCGTCATTTTATCGTCCATTATAAAATACCCTCCTATTCCCATTATTCCTGCCGAGGCCAATCCCAATAAAAATGTTGATGAACTAGTCATTAATGCTGTAGCAGTCAAACTCTTTTTGACATTCAGATATAGTTTTTCTACTCCTTTTTCAAAAGTTTTATTCTCCTGATCTTCTGCGTTAAACCCTTTAATGACTCTAACCCCATTCAATGTTTCAGTAAGCCTTCCAGTCACCTCTGCATTAATCTTGCCTCGGTCACGAAAAATTGGTCTTATATATCCAAATGCTTTCAATGCAATAAAGGCAAAAATCAGCACAGGAAGCAATACAAAAAGAGTCATTGATGAATTGATTTTTATAAGAAAAAATAAAGCCACTACGGATGTAATTGATCCTCCTATAAGTTGAACTAACCCTGTTCCAACAAGGTTACGAACTCCTTCTACATCACTCATTACACGACTTACTAAGGCTCCTGATTTGTGATTATCAAAAAAGGAAACTGGAAGTGTCAACAGTTTCTTTTGAACTTGTGCTCTTAATTGTGATATTAAAAACTGGGCCTCAACACTCAAAAGTCTTGTCAATGCAAATGAGGTAATTGCTTGAATAAATATAGCTATACATACAAAACTGATAACATTTTTAAGACCAGCTACATCACCAGATGGCACAATATCGTCAAGTAAAATTTTTGTCTCATAGGGAAGTACTAGACCTGTAAGACTTCTGATAACAATCAAAACGAGACCCAAAGCAATCATGCCACGTCTTGGCCAAATAAATTCATTGAATGCCCATTTTATAGAAACATTTTTCTTACTCATTTTAATTGATTTATACCAAAATTACGCCAAGTTGATAAAATGACGTTTAGACAGTTTTATGATTATTTAAATTCCGCTTCCAAAAATTTCGAAGTGTATCCAGTTTTAGATTTAATTATCTGTTCAGGTGTACCCTCAACCACTAACTCACCTCCAGCATTTCCTCCCTCTGGACCGATATCAATAATCCAATCTGCAACTTTGACAACATCCAAATTATGTTCGATTAATAAAACAGTATTTCCTAAATCAACTAAATTCTGAAGTACATTTAAAAGTACATTTATATCCTCAAAGTGCAAACCTGTAGTTGGTTCATCAAGAATATAGAATGTTTGTCCTGTACTAATCTTACATAATTCACTTGCTAATTTTACACGTTGTGCTTCTCCACCCGAGATAGTTGTACTACTTTGACCAAGTGATATGTATCCAAGTCCAACATCATTCAAAGCTTTAATCTTTCTATAAATTGATGGAACAGACTCAAAAAATTGAACAGCATCTTCAACAGTCATATCTAAGATATCACTTATATTTTTATTCTTGTATCGAATATCTAAGGTTTCTCGATTATAACGTTTCCCTTGACAAGTTTCACATTCGACTAATACATCAGGTAAAAAGTTCATTTCAATAACCTTTTGGCCTCCTCCTTTGCATGTTTCACATCGACCACCTTTCACATTAAAACTAAATCTTCCCGGCTTATATCCTCTAATTTTGGACTCCCCAATTTCAGCAAATAATGTTCTAATATCTGAGAAAAAACCAACATAAGTTGCAGGATTACTTCTTGGTGTTCTTCCAATCGGTGATTGATCTATTGTAATTACCTTATCTATATTTTCAAGTCCTTTAACCTTTTTATATTTTAAGGGTTTCTTTTTAGATTTATATACATATTCTGACAGAATAGGGTGAAGTGTTTCATTAATCAAACTACTCTTACCACTCCCACTAACTCCTGTTACTGCTATAAATTTACCTAGTGGAAAATGTGCTGTTATATTTTTAAGATTATTTCCTTCACAACCAAAAAGAGAGATTTTTTTGCCATTTCCTTTTCGGCGTTTTGATGGAATAGTAATTTTTCGCTTTCCTGACAAATAATCAGCAGTGACCGTTCCATTGTTTTGAATTTCTTCCCATCGACCACTTGAAACAATTTGTCCCCCATTCTTACCAGCAAGTGGTCCAATATCAACGACAAAATCACTTTCTACTATCATGTCTTTGTCATGCTCAACCACAATAACAGAATTACCAATATCACGAAGATTTTTTAGTGATTGAATCAGCTTATGATTATCCCTTTGGTGAAGTCCAATACTTGGTTCGTCTAAGATGTATAAAACTTCCTCAAGTTGAGAACCAATTTGAGTTGCTAACCTTATTCGTTGTGCCTCTCCTCCACTTAATGTCTTTGCTGAATTGTTTAATGAGAGATATGAAAGTCCAACATCTGTTAAAAACTGAACACGTTCTCTGATTTCTTTGAGGATTTCTTGGGCAATCACCTGCTGCCTGTCCTCCATATTTGACTCTACATCTTGTAACCATTTGGCTAAATCTCCAATACTTTTGATTGACAAATCCGCAATGCTTACATTACCAATTCGATAAGATAAAGCCTCTTTATTAAGTCTACCACCTCTGCACTCGGTACATGGAACTACTGTCATAAATTCATCCGCCCATCTACTCAGAGTACCAAAGTTTTTTTCATGGTATGCCTCCATAAGAGAAGGGATTAGTCCCTTCCAACTGGTTTCAAAAGATTGAGCATAACCGGAACTCCCTCTGTATTCGACTTCAAACTTATCTTCTGAACCATTCAAGATGACATCCATAACATTAGATGGTATTTCTGAAATTGGCTTCGATAAACTAAATTTCAACTTCTTACTCATAGCCTTAAGCTGAGTGAATGTCCAATTGCTCTTGACCTCTCCTAGCGGAGCCAAACCCCCTTTATTTATACTCAATTTAGGGTTAGGTATTAAATCCTCTTTAAAAATATCAGAAGACGTACCAAGACCATTACACGATAAACACGCACCATATGGTGAATTAAAGGAAAACAGATTAGGTTGTGGCTCATTGTATGACAAACCCGTATCAACATCCATCAAAAACTTACTAAAATGAGTGATTTCTTGGGTTTCTGAATCAAGCACACTAATAATTCCTTTGCCCATTTTTAGTGCAGTACGTATAGAATCTACCAAACGTGTACTTCCCTTATCTTCTGTGGCCAAACGATCAATAACAAGGTCAATATCATGCACTTTATAACGATCTACTTGCATGCCTAACTCAATATCTTGTAACTGACCATCTACCCTAACTTTTGTAAAACCACGCTTTCTATATTGTTCAAAAAGATCCCTGTAATGTCCCTTACGTCCTTTGATTAGTGGAGAAAGAATAATCATTTTTGAATAGGATAAATTATTAACCCCGTCAATAATTTCTTTCTCCGTAAAACTTTTCATCCTATTGCCACTCAAATAAGAATAGGCCGTTCCAGCACGAGAATAAAGCAATCTCAAAAAATCATAAACTTCTGTAATTGTTCCCACTGTACTACGAGGGTTCTTGCTTACAGTCTTCTGTTCAATTGCAATTACTGGACTCAATCCTTCAATTTTATCAACATCTGGACGTTTTATTTCACCGATAAATTGTCTGGCATATGCAGAAAACGTTTCCATATATCTTCGCTGGCCTTCTGCAAAAATGGTATCAAAAGCTAAGCTTGATTTACCACTACCACTCAATCCTGTAAATACAACAAGTGCATGTCTTGGAATTTCCAAATTAATGTTACGTAAATTATGCTCTTTAGCACCTATAATCTTTATGATATCTTGATTTTTGATAACGTTATTTTTTGGAAGTTTGCGAATTTACAAAATACCTAAACACTTTAATCCCATTGGAACATAATAAATGCAACTAATTAGTTAGATTGTTTTTATAATGAGCAAACAAATCATCCTATTAAATTGTGTTTTTTAACACCCAAAATCGTTTTTTTATATTCTTTTGTAAGTAAAATCGTTAACCTTGAAAAATAAATATTCTGACTTAATCGAACAGACCTTTGAGTTTCCTACCGAGGAGTTTAGGACCAGTTCTGATGGCGAATTACTATTACGGGATATTTCATTGATGAAATTAATTGAGAAACATGGCACACCAATCCAATTTAGTTACTTACCTAAAATTTCAGAGAATATTCAAAAAGCAAAGCGGTGGTTTTCAAATGCGTTTGAAGAGTACGACTACAAAGGAAAGTATCATTATTGTTATTGTACAAAAAGTTTTCATTTCAAATATGTTTTAACAGAATGCCTTAAAAATGATGTTCATTTAGAAACATCCTCAGCATATGATTTAGCTCTGATTAAAAAATTAGTTGACCATAATGAAATAAAAAAAGATTGCTTTATAATCTGCAATGGGTTCAAAACTCAACAATATATCGACAATATTATTGAATTAATTGAACTCGGTTTTGAGAATCTGTATGTGGTAATTGACAATACTAAAGAGTTTGAACTCCTAAAAAATAGAACTGACAAGAAAATTAAGTTGGGTATTCGAATCGCCTCAGAAGAAGAACCCAAATTTGCTTTTTACACCTCAAGACTTGGTATAGGATACAAAGACATTGTTCCATTTTACGAAAATCATATCAAAGATTGTTCGAATATTGAGCTTAAAATGCTTCACTTTTTCATTAATACTGGGATTAGAGACACCTCATATTATTGGAATGAATTAAGAAAATGTTTAAATGTATATGTTCAATTAAAAAGGATATGCAACCCTTTAGATTCGCTGAATATTGGTGGTGGTTTCCCAATCAAAAAAAATCTTAACTTCAAATATGATTATGCTTACATGGTTCGTGAAATTGTAAGTCAAATAAAACTAAAGTGTTCAGCAAAAAATATTAACGACCCACATATTTTCACAGAGTTTGGAAGCTATACTGTTGGAGAAAGTGGTGGCACAATATACAAGATCATTCATCAAAAAAAACAAAACGATCGTGAAAAATGGAATATGATTGATGGCTCTTTTATGACCACCTTACCAGATGCTTGGGCAATCAATGAACGATTTATATTGCTGCCTCTCAATAATTGGAACTTAAGTTACGAGCGGGTCTTATTAGGAGGTCTAACCTGTGATAGTGACGATTATTATAACAGTGAACAACATGTGAATGCTATCTATTTACCTGAATTCAATAAAGACAAGCCGCTTTATATCGGTTTT
>JAKMFK010000122.1 GCA_022425465.1 Bacteroidia bacterium
GAATCAATTGTTCCACTTAATAAAAATGGTAAGGATCCAGATACTCCCATGATCAACCAACCAAAAGTCACAATAATATATCCATCTCTCTTGGAGAGTTCCTTCTTAACTTTTCGGGTTAACCACCAAATTATTATTCCTAAATTAAATGAAATTATCGATGAATACAGTAATGCATTAAAATCTGTTGAATTATTATGCCAGCTAACTGGCAATATAGTTGCCATAAAAAGCCCATTTAATAACAATAATGTTCCAAGAACGTGTATGATTGCTCTATAGTTAAACATAAAAATTTATTAATTGAAATAGGCCAACGTTTTCTTAATAGAATTTGGTAGAGCAAAAATGACAACTTTGTCATTTGCCTCTATCTGGAATGCAGGATATGCAATGACACCCTCATCATTACGAATGATACCACCAATTACAGCATCATTTGGTAGCTTTAATTCACCAATCGTTTTTTGAGTTGCTTTCGAATTTTCATTCACATGTATTTCTATTGCCTCAGCATCAATTCCATGAATTCCAGCAATATTTATAATATCTGCACTTCTTACGTATCTAAAGATGTTATTTGCAGCAATTAGCTTCTTATTTATAAGCGTATCAATACCAATAGTTTGAGATAAATTGATGTAATCAATATTCTCAACCATTGCAATAGTTTTTTTGACGCCATGATTTTTGGCAACCAGACAACTCATAATATTCGTCTCAGAGTTTCCAGTCACAGCAATAAAAGCATCCATTTCAGCTATGTTCTCATCTTCCAATAATTGAACATCATGTCCATCATCATTGATAATTAAAGTATCCGGGAGTGTATCAGCGAGTTCTTGACATCTTTCCGAATCAGCTTCTATAAGTTTAACATGCTTTTTCCTACTTAATTTTTTTGCAGTATTGTGACCAATATTTCCACCACCAAGAATCATTACATTCTTTACCTCCAGTTTCTGCTTACCACATAGTTCCCTAATTTGCTCAATCCCTGCTGGTAAACATAAAAAGAAAACATGATCATTCATTAAATAAATAAAATCCTGATTAGGTATTATAGGAATCCCATTTCGTTCTAAAGCGATAATTTTATATTGATTTTTCAGTTCAAAAGAATTGAACTCACTAACCCTTTTATCAATTATTCCACTACCCTCCTCCAAGTAAACTCCTAAGAGTGTGAGTTTACCGAACTCAAAATCAAATGCATTCGAAAAGGCAGATCGTCTTAACAATCGTATGATTTCTTTGGATGCAAGTTCTTCGGGTGAAATAGCTACATCTATTCCTAATTTATCCAAATCTAGCCTATCTTTAAGTTTGTGGAATTCTGGACTATTAACTCTTGAAATGGTCTTTTTGGCACCAAGCTGTTTACCTAGTGTAGCAATAGTTAAATTAGCAGTCTCAGAGGAAGTCACAGCAATCAGTAAATCTGCATCTGATACCCCTGCTTTATCGAGTATACTAATTGAGTAGGCATTACCATGAATAGTTAATAAATCTAATTCGGAATCAGCCCTGGATAAAATGGACGCGTGAGTATCTATCAACATAATACTATGCGACTCTTTTCTAAGTAATTTGGCTAGGTGATAACCTACTTCCCCAGCCCCAGCAATAATAATCTTCATGATTTCTGGTTATGCAAATTTATAATCAAAAAATATGATCTTACATTATTAATTGGGCACATCTATAATGGCCATAATAGATCGTGCAGTTGCTATTAACTTTTGTTTTCCATCTTTTTCAGTAAAAACCTTACCCTGTGTAAAAACCAGTTTACTTCCAGATTTTTCAACTTCACCTATAGCTATGATTTTTTCTCCATCACCTGGATTTAAAAAGTCTATACTAATATTGGCAGTAACAACAGCTTTTCCCTCAGGAACGACTGAATATGCCGCAAACCCCATTGTGATATCTAAGATGGTAGAGGTTACCCCCCCATGAACAAAACCTAATTGCTGCATATGTTTTTGTTGTAAAAACATCTCACCTTCAATAACGCCACAATCTAAACGAGTAAGATCAAAACCAATAAGGTGCATAAAATGCTGTCCTTCTAGCTTATGTTTAATTGTTTCTTTGAAATTGGGATTTGGTGCTTTGGTCATTATATAATTAAGCAAATATATTCAACGTTAATACAACAACTCATCGAGAGCAGCTCTCAATTCGCTGTAGGCATGGTTTTTATTTAATTTTTTTGTTATGATAAGTCCATCTTCATATGTCTTTTGAGCACGTATAGAGTCATTTAATTTTTCGTATAATTTACCCAGATGGTAATACGTTGCAAAATACAGGGGACTTTGAGCTAATAACTTATTATATAATACCAGAGCATCTTGCAACTTACCAATTGAAACATATTCAGTAGCTAGTGCATAGTTTAAAAACTCATCATCAGGAGTGTCATTTAAAATTGTTTTAATCTGCTTAATTCTATCTAAGTTAGACATTTTCTTCAAGATATAAATTGTACTTTCGCAGAACAAAAAACAATATTTCTTTTTATGAAAATATTAGTCTGTGTTAGCGTTGTACCTGATACAACAACAAAAATAACTTTTAATGATAATGACACAACCTTTGATAAATCAGGCGTTCAGTTTATCATCAATCCCTATGACGAATTAGCGTTAACACGTGCAATCGAGATTGCCGAGCAAAACTCAGGTATTATCGATGTAATTACTGTTGGGGAAATAGATTGTGACCCAATAATAAGAAAAGCTTTAGCTATGGGAGCCAATGAAGCATTTAGAATTAATGCTCATCCCGTTAACTCAATGTTTGTTGCTCAACAAATAGCAAATCATGCTAAAAACAATAATTATGATCTTATACTAACTGGAAGAGAATCAATTGATTATAATGGAGGAATGGTTCAAGGATTGATTGCTGGAATTTTAAACTTACCCATTATTAATGTAGTTACTGAATTAGAATTCAAAGGAGATAGTGTTGAGGCAAATCGAGACATCGATGGCGGAAGACAAACGGTATCTGCTAGTTTACCATGCGTTATCAGTGCACAAAAAGATTTATGCGAACCTAGAATCCCGAATATGCGTGGAATTATGATGGCGAGATCTAAACCACTTAATGTGATTGAATCCGAAGGTGATTTTAATTACACGCAAGTCGTCAAATATGAATTGCCTCCAACTAAAACGGGTGTAAAACTTATTGATATAGAAAACGCTGAGAGTTTAATTGATATATTACATAACGAAGAAAAATTATTTTAATAATGGCTGTTTTAGTTTTTGCTGAAAGTGACAATGGGAAGTATAAAAAATCAAGTTTTGAAGCTATATCCTATGGCAGGGATTTAGCTGACCAACTCAACACCTCATGTATTGCCATTTCTATTGGCAACAGAGGAACAGAAAATCTTGGTCAATTTGGTGCACATCAAGAAGTAAACATTGATGGAGAATGTTACCAATCTTTCAACCCAAATGTATTTGCCAAAGCCATTAGTGAGGTTGCAATTCAATGTGATGGGCAAATCATGATCTTATCGCAAACTTATACAGGAAAATCAATTGCCCCTATTTTAGCTATAAAGCAAGACTCTGCTTTAGTTACTGGCGTAATTGGAATGGCGTCCACAACTGGAAGTTTTGAAGTTAAAACTACTGCTTTTTCCAACAAAGCCGTTGCTCATGTTCAGGTTAATCAAGTAAAAAAAACACTTACTGTAATTCCTAACTCCTATCAAATAAAT
>JAKMFK010000123.1 GCA_022425465.1 Bacteroidia bacterium
GTTTCCACCTTATTTACATTTTGACCTCCTGCACCACCACTTCTGGATGTTTGCATGTCAATATCTCCCCAATTTAAATCTATTTCGATGCTTTCGTCCACAACTGGATAGATGTATGCTGAAGCAAAACTGGTATGTCTTCTTGCACTACTATCAAAAGGAGAAATTCGCACTAATCGATGCACTCCATTATCGCCTTTTAAATAACCAAATACAAAATCGCCCGATATCTGCATACTAATTGATTTAATACCTGCCACATCACCATCTACCTGATCCAATACCTCAACTTTATATCCGTTGTTTTCTGCCCACATGATATACATACGACTGAGCATGCTTGCCCAGTCATTGCTCTCTGTACCTCCTGCACCTGCGTTTATTTCAAGAATTGCATCCAATTGGTCTTCTTCACCACTGAGCATATTCTTAAACTCTAAATCTTCTAATTTTTGAAACGTGATTTGATACTTTTCTTCGATTTCTTCATCAACAGACTCACCCATTTCTTTAAATTCTAAAAGCACAAACAAATCATCAACACCAGACTGAATCTCCTTCCAAGAGTCCGTCCAGATTTTCTTTATCTTAATATTTTTAAGGTGAATCTCTGCTTTTTTAGGGTCTTCCCAAAAGCTAGGATCATGGGTTTGTTGCTCCTCATCAGCAATGAGAGCTATGTTTTTTTCTACGTCAAAGATATCCCGCCAGTTTTGCTGTGCGGCTCCTTAGGTCATTATATTGATCGGATGTCATTAGTACAATTCTTCCTTGATTCGATCACGAATTTCTTGGATTTCTTCTCGATTCGCTTGACGATCCACTTTTAACATCAATTCCATCAAATACTCAAAATCAGTCATATCACCAATTTCTTCATCGGCTACATAACCCAAATCAAAATTGCCATTCTCGCTAATATATTCGCTCGCAAGTCTGCATATTTTAACGATTGTTGGATCTTCCTCTTCCAAAGCTAGTGTTCGAATATCTTGTAGTTGACTAATTACTTTTTCAGCATCAAACTTTTTTGATGCATCCTTCATTAAGTTATTAATTGCCAAATTCGCTTTTGCTTCCCTCATTTTTTATAAAATTTGCAGCGAAAATAATTTTAAAATTGTTAATTGATTAAATGCTTGCAGAAATAATCACCATAGGAGACGAAATTTTAATTGGACAAACCATTGATACGAACTCTGCTTGGCTTGGTAATCGGCTAAATGAGTATGGTATTGAGGTGATTCAAATTACTTCTATCAATGACAAAAAAACAAGTATTTTCAAGGCTTTAAACGAAGCCGAAAAACGAGCTGATATTATTCTAATGACAGGAGGATTAGGCCCTACCAAAGATGACATTACAAAAAAAGTACTTGCAGAATATTTTAAATGCGATTTGGTCTATGACAAACGGGCTCAAGATAACATCCAAACCATTCTAAAGCGTTTGAATAGAGAAGTATTGCAAATCAACTTGGATCAAGCTCTGGTTCCAGAAAAGTGCATTGCTATTCATAACTCAAAAGGTACTGCACCAGGAATGTATTTTGAGGAAAACAAAAAAATATATGTAAGTATGCCTGGTGTCCCTTATGAAATGAGGGCTATGATGGAAAAGGACATATTTGATCGATTACTCGCAAAAAATAGTTCCTATAGCATAAAACATCACACGATTACAGTAGTGGGTATTCCAGAATCACACATTGCCTCAAGTATAGAACACATTGAGGATTATCTTCCGGAATACATCAAACTAGCTTATCTGCCTCATCTGAACCTGGTGAGATTGAGGTTGAGTGCGAAATCAACCACCCATTCAACACAAGAATTATCGAATAAAATTCACGAAATTTTCGACCAAATTAAATTAGTCATTGGTGATTCATGGTTTGAAGGTGAAACCCAACTCGGTGCTGTAGTTGGAGAATTGCTTTTAAATCAAGCTAAAACCATAGGAACTATAGAAAGTTGCTCAGGAGGATTTATAGCTAGTAAAATAACGGATATACCCGGGAGTTCTGCCTATTATAAAGGAAGCTTAATAACCTATGCTTATGAAACAAAGGTTGCTGTTGCAAATATTGAACAAAATTTACTAAACGAAGTGGGTGCAGTGAGCAAAGAAGTCTGTGAAATGATGGCTAAAAATGCTCAAAAAAAACTTGAAGTAGATTATTGCATTTCTACGACAGGAATAGCAGGGCCTGGAGGTGGCAGTAAAGAAAAACCTGTTGGACTCGTATATATTGGACTAGCTAAACCCAATGGCACAGTTGAAGTTGAACAATGTCAATTCTTTGGATCACGACAACAAATCGTTGAAAGAACTTCCAAT
>JAKMFK010000127.1 GCA_022425465.1 Bacteroidia bacterium
CATTATGAGTGAGATTCTGACTTAAACCTCCTCCTACAGATTGATATACACCTATATTACCATACTGAGCCTGAATAGGACCTGTAACTATCAATTCAATTTTATTTTGGATGGTATTAAAAAATGCCTCTACACTAGTGGATGATTCTAATTTTCCAATCTTAGAATATTTGGTGTATGATCCCGTAAAAGAGTGAGAAGATTCAGAACTTAGTGATGAATTACCAAAAACTTCATGCCTACTATCACTAAAATCTAGATAGAGCTCTTTCAAAGAAGGAGCTCTGAAACCCCTACCATATGCTAGCTTAAGGATTTGTGAGTTACCCAGATTAATCTTAGATTGCAGAGAGTATAATAAAGGTGCATCAAAGGCTGAGTTATAAGCATATCTCACACCAGCTCTCAGTAACAAATAAGACGTAAATTGCTTTTCAGCACTACCAAAAAGAGCTACATCATATTGAAACTGTTCATTATCCTTTATGCGATTTCCTGTACCTATTTCATAATTAGCGTCCAAACCTAAAAGTGTTTCTATACCTCTTGATTTTTTTTGATCTGGTCCAAATATCACTCGAAATACCGAAGCATTGAAAGTTTGAGTGTCTTGCTCTGACTTACCTGGCACTTCTTGTTCTTCCAAAGTGATTAAATCTTTTAAGTATTTGTTTTTGATACGCTTAAAATTGTTATTTCCTGCGATAAGTTGAATGCTTGACTCACCAATTTTATTTTCATAACTCAAACTATTATCAACTCGAAAATTGGTATAGTGCTGATCAATTGCTGTCTCACCATACGGCAACAATGGCAATCCTCTATCGAGTAATTTAGATCGAATTAACTCAGACCTAACATTGATTTTTGCATCGTCATGTCTGTAATTATACTGAAATCTTGCACTGTATTGTTCTTTTGGTATCCAATCAAATGTTCGATCATCATTGGTTTGGCTCCAGCCAGTAAACATCATTCTACCACCACTAAAGGTCACAAAATGGTTCTCAAATCGGTTCGAAGCTGTACCAGAAATATTGTATTGACCATCAGACTCATAGTTGGTATTGAGGTTGAATCGCGGCTTTATTCCATCATTAGAAGTAATCAAATTGAGACTTCCGGCTAGTGCATTACTTCCATAAATAACAGACATCGGACCACGGATAATCTCTATCTGTTTCATGTTCTCTAAATTGAATTGCTCCAAATCCAACTGATTAAATAAACGACCTATCACTGGAACTCCATCGATCAATAATTTTACGTTATCTCCACTCACCCCCATTAAACTCAACCCTGCTGAACCTATGGCATTATCTCTACTTATCCGAATATTGTTTTGAAAAGATAGAGCATCTTTTAAATCAACTGCACCCAACTGCTCAATCTGTTGACTAGATATTTTTGAAATGTTAAGAACCGTATTTGTAAAGGATTTTTTTGAATGAATATCCGTGACGACGACTTCATTTAAATTATAAAACGGTTTTGAGAGTTTAACTTGATGCGTTGAGTTTGGAAAAACAACCAAAACTTTGGGAGAGTATCCTTCTGAATGAATGACTACTTCTTTAGAATCAGTCAATGATAATTGCAATACACCTTGTTGAGACTCATGTGTCACCGAATTCGTTGAATTGTGATAAATGCATTTAAATCGATTGATACTGAAGTTTGTTTCAGCATCAATAGGGTATATAATGGTTTGTGCCCACCCAAGGGTAGGCACAACCAATAAAAAGTATTTAAGAAATAAAACGAGGTTATTCAATAATCAGTTTTTTATAGTCCAATCCTTTTTCAGATTGAAAACGTAGAGTATAGATTCCAGAGTTGTATGTTTCTGTATTTAATCGCATAGTTGAGTTAGGCAATAATTGTTCACTGTAAACTACCTTACCTTGAATGTCAACCACATCTAAGTTGATCAAAATAGAATTTTGGTTAGCAATGATAGTGTATGTTTTTGCAGGATTAGGATACATTGAAATTGCTGAATTCGAAACCTCATTGATATTAGCTCCAGATCTCATTTTCTGGATATTAAATACAAATTTGCCTTCAGCTCCACCAGCATAGGCAGTAAACCAAATTTTCCACATTTGACCGTTTGGCAACTGAACAAAATAAGCAAGATCCTCAACCATATTATATTTAAAACTACCACGATCAAATGCTTTCCAATCGTAGCCTATTTCAGTAATGCTGGTATTCCAATCAAGTGATGAAGTATCATCACTAGAAACGTCAACACCTTTTCTTTCTGCAACTTTACATCCAGCATTGATTTTCACACCACTTACTGCCATATTTCTAACTGTTGGTCCTTGTCTTACTTCAGTAATGTATTTAGTGAATAGTAAATTCCAATCTCCACCAAGTGGATTTCCTACAGCAATTTCTTGATTATTCAAATTAGTTAGTAGAAAGTTTTTACCATTAGCCTCAGATTTGTTATGCTTATGCTTGATTAAATTGGTTCCGTCTAACTTGGCCGTTCTGAATAAAAAGTCACCTTGGGTAGTCATCTGATCGACAACCATTTTCAAATAATCCCCCGTTTGAGTTTTGATAATGAATAAACGACTACCATTGATATTGTGCTTATTCATATCATAAGTACCCCAACCATAATCTGGATGATTGGTTCCTAAATTTGAGAATGCACCATTCTCCCAAGATTCCTCAGAATTGTATATGTTGTTAAAATTAAATCCAGTTGTGTCTACTGTATTCCATTCACTCGTATCATTACTATATACAAATAATTCTATACCGGCATTTTCATTGATAATTATACTTGAACTTCTCATGCTTGTGGACAGTCCAATGTCCCACTTAGAACGATCAACTGATGTTTGATTTCCAGTCGTTAAATCGTAGTAAACATCCAGAGTACCTGCTGACGTAATTACAGAATCAGCGTTTTGAGCTTTTACATATCCAGAAAAAATAAATCCAACTAATAAGATATGTGTTAATATATTTTTAATCATGCAGCAAAGGTGAGCTGACAAAAAAATAGTAAATAACCTGAAAAGGAATAAAAATACCCGAAAATAAAATTAGTAGTTTTGCAGTTAATTATTTGTAACTAATTGACTATGTGTATTTTACATAAATAAATCAGAATTCAATAAAAATTGTTGTTTAATAAATAACCCAAAAATGAATAATTTAGCTATTCAACTCCAGATTCATCAGGTCTCAAGTGACCTAACGAGTTATCAATACCAAAAAGGTACCATAACTCTTTTCATAAATGATAGTCAACAGATTTTTATGCCCACGGGTCAGCGAAATATTCCTCTACCAGCACATGGCGTATATTTAATCTATGACCAAAACAGAAGCTTTAAAATGATGATGAAGTCTGAAAAGACAACATCAATTTGCATTTTAACACTACCGATAAACACCCTACATAAAATCATTAGCCAAGGAACTGACGAGCTTAATTTTTCCCAATCTGCTATTTTTGAGAAGGAGCAATATCATCATTTTGAGTTAGCAAGTTCTACAATTACAAGATGTGTTCATGAAGTAATTTCAAATCCAGATAACCAATTATTAAGAGAGGCAAAGAAATATGCTATTTTAGACGACTACTTCAATTCATCTCGCAGGCAAGCCAAATACAAATGCCCTTTCTTGAACCAAAAGGACAATGTCAACAAAGTTCGGGCCGCTAA
>JAKMFK010000146.1 GCA_022425465.1 Bacteroidia bacterium
GTATTGCCCATTCTTTAATGCGTGATGAAAAATATCAACTGCATAATCTGTAGTGCCACCCCCAGGCAAAGATTTCCAACCAATTAACCCAGGGTAGCGTATCGAACGAACATCCAAATTATACCGATTGAAATAATATTCACAATAACGTTCACCTGCAAGTTTGGTGATGCCATAAATGATATTGGGTTCCAAAATGGTGCTTTGAGGAGTATTGACACGTGGAGTAGTTGGACCAAACACCGCAATAGAACTAGGCCAAAATATTCGTTTTACTCCATGTTCCAAACAAGCATCAAAAATATTAAAGGTGCCATCCATATTGAGTTCCCATCCAAACTTGGGATTTTCTTCGGCCGTAGCACTTAATAAAGCCGCAAGATGATAGACAATAGTTGGTTTGTGTGTTTGAAAAACTTCTTTAATCTGTGCCTTGTTTAGCACATTCAGATGAACAAATTCGCTATTCGAGAACACTTCATTGGTCGGTGTTTTTATGTCACTTGCAACTACTTGATTGCTTCCATAACTATTTTGGAGATTCTCTACTAGCTCCGTACCCACTTGACCACAAGCACCTATTACTAAAACTTTATCCATCATCAATTTCTATTGAACAAATGTACTAAAACCTAACTCACTTTAATGCCACTTCTTCTCACCCGCTAATACCTCAATATCCAAATGGTTTTCAAATGGGGGGATTGGACATGAATAATTAGAATTGTAAGCACAGTAGGGATTATAAGCGTAATTAAAATCCAATACCATATTCTCTAAATCTTTTTCCTCAAAATCTAAAAATCTACCCGAACCATAGGTTTGATTTCCATTTGTTTTATCCTTGAAAGGACAAAATAAATACTCAGGTTGCTCAACATTTTGATACAGCGTCAATTCGAGTTTTTGATCTTGGATTGTAAAAAGCAATTGACCGCACTTTCTATATTCAGGTAATCGATCGGTATTGGTTTTCATTTTAAAAACCTCTCCGTTTTTGATGGGTATAAATTGAGCCGGTATTCGATAAGATTCATCAGGCAAAAAATAATTTAGCTTTCCTTCAGTAGCGATGGATTCCTTTGGCAATACCTGATTAGATCCACTGTAAAATACCGCATCCATACTATCTCTATATCTAAGTACTCTTTGTGAGTATGGGGATTGTTCTTTCACATCAAAAGAAACGGACTCTGTTTTAGTTTCCCATTTTTGGGGTGAGTTACAGGCTATGATTAAAATCGCAAGTAATAAAGTCTCAATTTTCATTACCTATTAAATAATAAAAATGAGGCACCGCAACTGATAAAATTATCCTGTGCTTCATCGTTCAAGCCAAAACCACCTGTCAAGTCCAATTGAAAGTTGTCATTCACCAAATACGTAAATCCACCATTTACGAGATGTAATTCCTCACCATTATTTGTAAGAAATCCGTAAGGCTCAATATAACAATTGAGTTGATCTGTTATCGCATAACCAAATGCGAGTGTATAGCCCGTTGTTGGATTAGGAGTAAAACCATCCCAAGAGATTCCGTATTGGGCAGCTACTCCAAATCGTTCCGTAATCTGATAACTTACTGGAAATAAAAGTTCGGATGCTACTTTTTGATTGTCCACCTTAAAATCTCCAGAGGATAAATCAGGAATGTACATATGACCTAAGAAACCAATGCTTATTTTATCGGTTTTATACAAATTTGTCTTGAATCCAACAAATGAGGTGGCAAAACCATGTTCAATAGAACTAGAAGTGGAATCTTGTCCTCCTTGAATTGATTGCTTTTGTGTTGCCTCATTTCTCTTATTTGCCCAATTAAACCGCAATTCTAACTGATCAAGAATACCCCATCTTAATAAAGTTGTATTCAGAGTCATGTTTTGGTATTCTAAAGAACCCCCTAAATTATCAATTTGATCATTTTCTATAACAAAGCCCGTTTCCACTTGCAAAGCACCTTTAGGAACTGTATTTGGACTTTCAGTAAAATCGGGGCGATCTGTTTCTATTTGTGCATTTGCTACAAAACTTGCAAATGCCAATATTAATAGTAATCCTTTTTTCATGTTGACTGCGAATATAATCTGATTCTTACTCCTGCTCCTCCAACATCAACAAAAATGCATACTCCATGGCTGTTTCTTTAAGTGCCTCAAAACGACCACTCGC
>JAKMFK010000150.1 GCA_022425465.1 Bacteroidia bacterium
CCAATGATTCTGGGTTAGACAAACGATTTGATACCACCACTGCATTAAAATTTGGTGTAATTGTCCCGATTTACACAAAAAAAGCAGAAGACGAAGAGTTCTTTTACAACTAGTAAAACATGTATAAAATCTTGTATAATATCACGATTTCGTTCATTGCTTCTTTACTCCCTCTTGTAGGTATCTTCTCCCAAAAAGTTAAACGATTTATTGCTGCAAGAGCCAAAACAAATATCCCCACAAAAGGAAACGTATCGTTTTGGATTCATTGTGCTTCGCTAGGAGAATATGAAATGGCTATCCCTTTGATCCGTGAATTATTAAAATCGCATTCGTTAAATGATCTTTTGATTACCTTTTTCAGCCCAAGTGGCTACGAACAAGTAAAAAATGGACCCTATGCCTCACGCACAATGTATCTTCCATTGGATGCCCCAAAAAATGTAAAAGAATTTTACAACAACTATAATCCAGCAAAGGGCCTTTTCATACGATATGATTTCTGGCACAACTTTATTCGATATGGGATGAATAAAGGCACCCAATTTTATTTGGTTAATGGACGTTTTCAAGCCGACCATTTCATTTTTAAGTTTTTTGGGAAAAACTACCTTAAACTCATTCGTGATTTTGAATATCTCTTTACCTCAGATAATACCAGTTATGAATTATTAAAGAAAATCAACAAAAACAGCGTATTTGTTGGAGATACGCGTTACGATCGGGTAGCAGATATATCAAAAACAGCCAAAGAATACCCAGATATCCATCATTTCAAGGGCGAAAGAAAATTGCTCATCGTTGGCTCATCCTGGAAAAAAGAAGAAGCCTTGACAAAAAAACTACTAGATACTAACCCTAACCGCTTAGCTGTCATTATAGCTCCACACGACATTCAACGTACCGATCAAATCCTCGAAGTCTTCAAGTCATATTCTCCCAAATGCTATACCCATAGTGATTTTGATGAAAAAACATTGGTGTTAGTTTTAGATACAATTGGAATGCTATCTAGTTTGTATCGCTATGCTGATTTCAGTTTGATTGGCGGTGGATTTCATGGTGCCTTACATAATATTATTGAGCCTGCGGTATGGGGCAACCACATCAGTTTTGGACCAAAAATTCAAAAATTCCCGGAAGCTCATGATGCCATTGAGCATGATTTTGGTTTCGCCATAACACACGAAGATCGTTGGATTCAAATGATAAATGATCTCATTCAAAACCAACAAAAACTCATCGAAGTCAAGGAAAAATCAAAAAAATTTGTTGCCCACCAACAACAAGCTACGCGTAAAATTACAGGCTACATTTCAACCAAAAACAAGATAAAAAAAGAAGAATAGCCAAGGGAAGCCTCACTACCGATATTAAATTTACGATGAATGGTTGTCGAAGATTCACCCCAGTAGATGTAGAAAAAAGCAGGGAATTAGCTGAGGTAGTTCTAGATAATAGTCAGCGAAACGGGGAACAGCACAAAGATTATATTCGATTTGATCTACGCATTGCTTATAAGGTGCATAAGCCAAAATTCACTCAAGAGTGGAGTATTGATATTCAGAATTTAACCAATCGAAAAAATATCTTCAACAGAGTGTATAATCCAACCAAGAATGAATGGAGAACAACATACCAAACTGGGCTATTCCCAATTGGTCTATACCGAATAACATTCTAATTGAATATTATTTCAAACTTACCGAGACCACATCCCCTTCTTTGGTCACTTGTGTGATACCATGTTTGGCTAATCCTTTGAGGGTTTTATCCCATTGCTTGTTGCTGAGTTCAATTCTACTTTTCAAATCACTTATTTCAAGTGTTCCATTCTCAGAAAGAATCGTCTTAACCGCTTGTTCATTGTCTGTAAGTTTAACAGTGTCCACCTTCTTCTCCGGTCTCATCTGAGGGAAAAACAATACTTCCTGGATACTTGAATTGTTGGTTAGTAACATCACTAATCGATCGATTCCAATACCGATACCTGCTGTTGGTGGCATCCCATATTCCAAAGCCGTCAGAAAATCTTCATCAATAAACATGGCTTCATCATCTCCACGTTCCATGAGTTTCACTTGCTCTTCAAAACGTTCACGTTGATCAATTGGATCATTTAACTCACTGTAGCAATTGGCTATCTCTTTACCATTAACTATAAGTTCAAATCGCTCGGTTAAGTTTGGATTGTCACGATGTTTTTTAGTCAACGGTGACATGCTAACTGGATAATCCATGATAAATGTGGGTTGGATAAGCAGATGTTCTACCTTTTCCCCAAATATTTCATCGATTAATTTACCTGAGCCCATACTTTCCTCAACCTCAGCTCCCAATTCTTTAGCAGTTTTGAACAGCTCTTCTTCAGTCATTTGACTGATATCTATCCCCGTATATTTTTCGATAGCACCAAAAATGGTTAATCGCTCGAATGGTTTACCAAAATCAATCGTATGCTCCCCAAAAACTACTTGAGAAGTACCATTTACATCTTGAGCAATCTGCTTGAACATAGCCTCAGTAGTATCCATCATCCATTTGTAGTCTTTGTAGGCGACATAAAGTTCCATTTGACTGAATTCTGGATTATGAGTACGATCCATTCCCTCGTTTCTGAAGTCCTTGGCAAATTCGTACACACCCTCAAAACCACCCACGATTAATCGCTTAAGGTATAACTCATTAGCGATTCTGAGATATAGTGGAATATCAAGAGCATTGTGATGAGTAATAAATGGTCTCGCTGCTGCACCACCAGGAATAGCTTGAAGAATGGGTGTTTCTACTTCCATATACCCTTTTTGGTTTAGGAAGTTACGCATGCTTGATACTGCCTTTGTTCGCTTAATGAAAGTCTCACGAACTTGAGGATTTACAATCAAATCAACATATCTCTTTCTATATCGTTGTTCTGGGTCTGTGAATGCATCATACACCTTTCCATCTACCTCTTTGGGCATGGGTAGTGGGTTTAATGATTTACTCAAGACGGACAACTCCTTTACGTGAATAGACAATTCTCCTGTTTGAGTTCTAAAAACGAACCCTTTTACTCCAATAATATCACCGATGTCTAGTATCTTTTTAAATACATCATTGTATATGGTTTTGTCCTCTTCAGGACAAAGCTCGTCACGATTAAAATAGGCCTGAATAGTCCCCTGTTCATCTTGAAGCTCGGCAAAACTTGCCTTCCCCATAATCCTACGTCGCATCATTCGACCCGCAAATGATATTTGCTGAAATTTATCTGGATTACGATCAAACTCTTTGCTAATTTCAACACTCGAAAAATCCTTAGGATATACATCCGCTGGATAGGGATCGATGCCCAATGACCTTAGCTTGTCAAGTGCTTGTCTTCGTTGAAGTTGTTGTTCGTTTAGCTCCATGGTTTATTAAAGTGAGTACAAATATAATTTTACACTAGTCAGAATTAAGTCATTTAAGGAAAATTGGACCAACTAATTCTGAAAGATTGCCGTTTATATCAATATACGAAGTGTATTTTTGTTAATTCATGCGATGGAAAACCGGAATATTGATTCTACTGTTGAGTTTTGTTGATTTATCTGCTCAACAAAACACCGCAGCAATTCCAACGAAGAATTTAGCATTTGAATTTGTGGCTAATCGCGGGCAGTGGCATCCTCAGATATTGTACCGAGCTGAAATTCCGTATGGTAATTTATATCTAGAAAGTCAAGGATTGACCTATGATTTAATCGACCCCAATGACTATCACCAAATACATCAATGGAAACATGATCACCCAGGCGAACTAAATTCAACAATTCCAAAAAAACAAGCTGTCAAAATGTATTTTATGGGGCTTAAAAATGCCCCACTAACGACTTCCTCTAACGTTCAATCTCACTATTACAATTATTTTTTAAGTAATAACCCCGAAAATTGGGCTTCTAAAGTTCATCCTGCAGGTGAAATTAAATACTCAAAAGTATATCCCGATGTTGACTTTAAAATTGATGGTCAAAACCAGTTGAAATATGAATGGATTATTCATCAACCCACATTGGAGAAAATCAACCGAATCAAAATGAATATTGATGGTGTAGACTCATTGAACATTACTAATGGTCAGCTTAATATATATACATCCGTTGGAATCATTCGTGATGAAAAACCTTTTTCCTATCAAATCATTAATGGCAAACAGATTGAGGTAAGCACATCATACCAACTAGATGAGAACATGCTAAGCTACCAAATCTTATCAGAATTTCATCCTGACTATCCACTCATTATTGATCCAAAGCTCATATTTTCTACCTACTCTGGATCTAAAGGTGATAATTTTGGGTACACGGCTACTTACGATAGTCATGGTAATTTATATGCTGGAGGCATAGTCGATGCATCCGTTTTACCTTATCCTGTTACTGCAGGGGCGTATGATACAAGTTATAACAATGGATCAGGATCTCAACCCGCTAATCTTGCTTGTGATATCAGTATTTCTAAATACGATAGTGCTGGTTCGAAATTGCTATGGGCAACCTACTTAGGGGGTCGCTTGGATGAATATCCTCACAGCTTGGTTGCGGATAAAAATGACAATCTAATCATATTGGGCACCACCTATTCTACTAAATTTCCCCATACTACGAATTGTGTAGACTCTACTCACGCTGGCGGTACTGACATTATTGTTTCCAAACTTAGTGAGGATGGAACAACACTGATGGGCTCTACATTTATAGGAGGGTCTTCCAACGACGGACTGAACCAAAACTCAAGTCTGAAGTATAATTACTCTGATGATTTTAGAGGCGATGTTATCACAGACAACTATGGAAATATCTTCGTTGCCACCACTTCATTGTCAGATGATATTACCACAAAAAATGCTTCTCAAGGCAATAAAGGTCTAGCATATGACGGTTTAATTTTTGAGTTGTCCCCTGATTGCAAAACACTAAATTGGCTTACCTACATTGGAGGTAATGGCTCTGAAGCCTTATACAGTATCAAACTTGATGAACATGATAATATTTATGTTGGAGGAGGCACAACTAGTTCAGATATTCAAACTCCAGACACCGTTATCACACCTAGCTTCCAAGGTAAAACAGATGGTCTTATAGCCATATTTGATAAAACTGGCAAATCTTTAAAGAGAGTAACCTATTGGGGTACTAGTGAATATGACCAAATTTATTTTATTGGTTTAGATGCATCAAATCGCATCTATGCTACAGGTCAAACTGAAGGTCAAATCAGTAAAACACCTGACACCTATGGTGAAAATGACAAAGGACAGTTTATAATAAGGATAGACTCTAGTCTTAAAAATATTGACCTTATAAGTTCATTTGGAAACACCTTGAACCAACCCAATTTAGTTCCCAGTGCTTTTTTAGTTGATGTATGTAATCATATCTATTTCTCTGGTTGGGGTTCATCTGTAGATCCTGATAATCACCCAGGGAGTACAGATAATATGCCTATTTCAGATGATGCACATCAAAAAACAACTGACAACAATGATTTTTACATTATTGTTCTTGGAGAAGACGCTAAAAATCTATTATATGCAACCTATTTTGGGGGAAATGTAACGGGAGATCATGTAGATGGTGGGACTAGTCGGTTTGATAAAAAAGGGGTCATATATCAAAGTGTATGTAGTAGTTGCCCGCCATCTACAGATGGGCAAACAACTCAGGTAAGTGACTTCCCAACAACATTAGGAAGTGCATTTGAAACTAACCCAAGTGTTCGTTGCAGTAATGCGTCATTTAAAATTGACTTACAAATTAAGACAGCAGTAATCGCTGACTTTGTAGCGGATCCAATGATTGGTTGTACTCCATTAAATGTATCTTTCACCAATCGAAGTATTTTAGGTGACTCCCTTGTTTGGGATTTTGGCGATGGAGAAAAGTCTAATGAAATTAACCCAAGACATGAATATCTCAACCCTGGTGAATACACTGTAAAACTGACCGTTATAGATAGTAATACATGTAATGTATCTTCCGTTTATCAGCAAGTCATTAAGGTAGTTGACCAGTCCGATGCCAATTTTTCTGTGGAATTTAATGGTTGTAACAACCAACTTTCTATTACTAACAATACCACTCGAGGATATAGTTACTACTGGTCATTTGGAAATGGAGATACCTCAATACAACAAACTCCAGACTATCAATATCCTGCTCCAGGGACATACGAAATTGAGCTTACCGTAAACAAAGGTTCACTCTGTGAAAGTTCAATCAAAAAGCCGATTACTGTCCTCAAAGAGGTTGTCCCTGAATTTAAATTATACAATGTCTTTACACCCAATGGTGATGGTTTAAATGACTGTTTTCAAATGGATGGAGAGCTCATTGAATGCGAAGAATACAAACTCCAAATTTTTAACCGCTGGGGTGAAAAAGTTTTTGAAACAGATGATCCTGAAGACTGTTGGAATGGTGGAGTCCACAACAATTCCAATTTGTTGCCAGCAGGAACCTACTTTTATTTGGTTTGGCATGGGGAAAAAAGCGACCCCATTTCAGGTATTGTAGAACTTATTAAATAATGAATAATCGTTTTTATTTACCCGCTCTTTTTTGTCTTATATCCTTGGTTATTATGCCAATTGTCCTACATGGGCAAGAAACAATTCAACTGAGTAAAAACGGTGATGAACCAACTGTTGTATTAGCCCCTTCAATCAGTCCGTATAGAATAGTTGCAGCAGCTAACATTGACCAA
This sequence comes from Bacteroidia bacterium, assembly GCA_022425465.1. Classification (GTDB taxonomy): domain Bacteria; phylum Bacteroidota; class Bacteroidia; order NS11-12g; family UBA9320; genus UBA9320. The sequence goes on from JAKMFK010000150.1 coordinate 6,730, forward strand.
TTGTTTTACTTGAAAAGGGGAACTACTAATTTTAAAAACATGCAAGCTAAATCACCTCTTGGGGTATATGGTGACCCTGTTCTTCACTATTCAAATCGCGATTTATTTTACGCCCATTTATCTAAGACACCTAATAAAAAATATGGTGATTGGTTTGACCGAATTGTTGT
>JAKMFK010000175.1 GCA_022425465.1 Bacteroidia bacterium
TTACGCACCCGTGCGCCGGTCGTCAGCGGATTGCAAGCAATCCCTGTTACCCCTCGACTTGCATGTGTTAAGCCTGCCGCTAGCGTTCATCCTGAGCCAGGATCAAACTCTTCGTTGTTGTTTCTTAATATAAAGTAACAACCCCTAAAATTGACTCGGTCAAAATGGTTCTATTCACTTGTATCTCTCGATACGCGCTGTCATTCTTATTATTTTGTTTTCAATGAACTTTAAACTAAAACCAATCCCAACCTCAAAAATGCAATTGAGCGTTTTAGCGGATGCAAATATAAAACCCTTTTTCTTACTAACAATGAGTTTTTGAATTGTTTTTTAAATAAAATTTTTTGCTTCTTTTACAGTGGAGTTTTTACCTCTTTCCAAAGGGTATAGAGACTGTCTAAGTCATATGAAAGAGCAGTGGGATCAAGCTCAATTATTCCATCTCCATAGGCTCGTTGTAAAATGTCTTCTATTAAAAAATCTTCATAGATAGTTTCTGGATCGTAAGTATCTTTTAAAGAGAGCTTAAAAAAGGAGGCCGTTGTTTGATAAATCATTGCCTTCCAGCCGTTCCTTAATTTTTTTATTAACTCGTGAGTTGTTGCTCCAGTTTGTCGATGAACCAATTTGATTAAAATACGACCTTGGGAACGGGATAGTTTTTTAAGTTCCTCCTCAAATTCGTCGTAAATAAATTTTTCAATTCGTTTGAGGTAAATTTTCTTTTGTCGCTTTTTCTCAATTACTTCCAATCTGGAGGTAAGGGTGTCCAAGCGGTCAGCAGCCAGCTTGGCATAAGAATAAACACGCAATGTTCTGTTTCTCAATATGACATAATCACGCAATTCATTCATGCTCTTAAAACTAAGCGGTTGAAACAAAACAACTTCGTCTAGGCGTATACCCGAATTAGGAATAGAATCAGTTTCAAACTTATAAAGCAATGGCTCGACAAAATCTATACTGTCTTGCTGTTGGCTCAGAAGGCAACATGGGAGAATTAAGAATGAAAAAAAAACAAAACGAGTCATAAACATTTTTAAAACTGACTTTATAGGGTTAGGTTTATTTTTAATCAAAGTTAACCTACAAAAATCAGCCCACAAAACTACAAATTATTTAAGTCGGGGACTTTTCTTTAGGATTATTCTTACTTTTGAAATTCTTTAAAATTATAACCTTCATTTATGAGCGTATTAGATAAAAAAGCAATCGGATTTTTAGAAAAGTATTTAAATAATGCATCCCCTACAGGGTACGAAAGTAGCGGGCAAAAGATTTGGATGGACTACATCAAACCTTATGTAGATACTTTTATCACAGACACCTATGGTACTGCCGTGGGAGTCATTAATCCCGAAGCTGAATTTAAGGTTGTAATCGAAGGACATTCTGACGAAATTTCTTGGTATGTAAATTATATAACGGATGATGGATTGATTTATGTCATTCGCAATGGGGGAAGCGACCACCAAATTGCACCTTCAAAATGTGTCGATATACATACTAAAAAAGGGATTGTCAAAGGAGTCTTTGGCTGGCCTGCAATTCATACTCGAAAAAATGGCAAAGAAGAAATTCCAAAACTGGAAAATATTTTTATCGATATAGGTGCTAAAGACAAAAATGAAGTTGAAAAACTAGGGGTATATGTAGGTTGTGTGATTACTTATCCTGATCAATTTCATATTTTGAATAAAAACAAATTTGTTTGTAGAGCAATCGACAATCGTGCTGGTGGGTTTATGATCGCTCAAGTAGCGCGTCTACTAAAAGAAAATAACAAGAGTTTACCCTTTGGACTCTACATTACTAACTCCGTTCAGGAAGAGGTCGGTTTACGTGGAGCCGAAATGATCACTCAGACGATCAAGCCCGACATTGCCATTGTAACAGATGTCTGCCACGATACAACTACACCTATGATCAATAAAAAACAGGAGGGCCATACCAAGATTGGAGATGGACCTGTAATTTCTTACGCTCCTGCAGTACATAATTTATTACGCGAACGTATAATAGAAACTGCGGAAGAAAAGAAAATACCATTTCAGCGATTAGCATCATCTCGCTACACGGGAACAGATACTGACGCTTTTGCATACAGTAACGGAGGGGTTGCTTCAGCACTTATCTCGCTTCCACTTCGCTATATGCATACCACAGTTGAAATGGTCCACCGTGATGATGTTGAAAATGTGATAAAACTAATTTATGAGACCCTACTCAACATCAAAACAGGAGAATCTTTCAGTTATTTTGACTAATTAAATAAAGCTATAAT
>JAKMFK010000159.1 GCA_022425465.1 Bacteroidia bacterium
GATATTGCCGATAAAAACAAAGAGATTGAAGAAAAGCATATTCTTAAAGGACTAATTAGTTTTGGAAACACCAGTGTCAAACAGATCATGAAGCCTAGGACAGAAGTTAACTGCCTTGAAATGCAGACTTCCTCAAAAGACTTATTGGACACCGCTATTAAATGGACATATAGTCGTATCCCCATTTATGAAGATAACTTTGATCAGGTTAAGGGCATTCTTTATATCAAAGACCTGCTACCCCATATTCATGAACAAAAAGAATTTGATTGGCATCATCTTATCCGACCAACGCTTTTTGTGCCTGAACACAAGAAAATTGATACGCTTTTAGAAGAATTCCAAGAAAAAAGAGTTCACATGGCTATCGTTGTTGACGAATATGGAGGTACGAGTGGAATTGTCACTATGGAAGATATTCTGGAGGAGGTTTTTGGCGAAATCAAAGATGAGTTTGATGAAGAAGATTTGGCTTTTTCAAAATTAGACAACAACACCTTCGTATTTGAGGGTAAAACTGCTCTACATCACATCATAAAAATTCTAGACCTTCCTCTTGACTATTTCGAAATGGTTAAAGAAGATGCAGATACTATTGGAGGACTGATTTTAGAAATTCATAAAAAAATACCCTCTATCGGTGATACTATTAAATTTCAAGAAATGGTATTTACCATAGAGAGTGCCGATAACAGAAAAATTAAGAGAATTAAACTTGTAATCGAAAGAAATGAGACTGAGTAAAATACATAGCATTCCAATAGTAACATGTATGTTATTTGTTCTTAGCTGTTCTAATTATACTCCTAAACCCAAAGCCTACCCCAAAATAAACTACCCAAAATCAGGTATAACTTCCACCAAAACAGACTGCCCTTTTTCTATCCAAATACCAATATATAGTGAACTTGTTCCTTACCCCGCTAAAGATAAAAACTGCTGGTATAATATTAATTTTAATCAATTTGACGCCACACTTCATTTAAGTTATATCCCAATCCAAGGGCAGAATGATTTAGATAGTTTGACTGAGGACGCATATAAACTAGTGTTCAAACCTCATTTGCAAAGAGCAGAGGAGATTATAGAACGTGAAATCAGCGATACCATTAGGGGACTTTCAGGAATGATTTACGATCTTCAAGGCAAAACAGCTACACCTTTTAATTTTTTTGTTTCTGACGGACAAAATCATTTTTTAAGGGGTTCTTTTTATTTTAATTCTAAAACAAAAAGAGATAGCGTCCTTCCAATTTATAACTTTATAAATAAAGATATATTGAAGACTATAAAAAGTATCCAATTCAAATAAATCGGATTACTTTACCCTCAAAGTCCTTCCTACTCGGAGAATGGTGGTTCTTCGTATTCCATTCATCCTACAAATTGTATTTACAGATGTTCCATATTTAAGAGATAATCCATACAAAGTATCTCCAGGTCTAATCTTATGATAACGCTTAGCATAAGCAGGATAGACTTGGTTTTTAGGATTACCATTTTTGATATAAGGAAACCAAGTATGGTTAACAAAAATCTGTGAATCCTTTAATTGGTATGTTTTAAAATCAATGATTCTTGCGGGATCAAAAGCTTGACCCATCAAACGAACTTCAAAGTGCAAATGAGGCCCAGTACTTCTTCCAGTGCTTCCACCATAACCTATGATATCCCCTGCTCTAACTGATTGATTGATTTTAACCAGTGCTTTTGATAAATGAGCGTACAATGTCTCTACTCCATTGTAATGTCTTATCATCACATAGTTGCCAAATCCACCCCGATTATAACGCTGAATTCTAACTACACCATCAAATGCTGCATAAACAGGATCACCAATTTCTAAGTCAATATCGATTCCCTTATGCCATCTACTTCTTCTCCATCCATATTTACTATTGACAACTCCTTGAATCGGATGAACATAACCACAACTTGAATCAATTAAATCCAAATGATAACCCAGTTTCATCTGTTCGTGATCATATTCTGGCAAATTAATATTACGTTGATCCCAACTTCGGCCATAGATGGATTGAGCGGGTGCTAAATCGATTATTGATATTTGATTTGATGATGTGTCCTTAGCAAGAGTATCTTGTTGTGAAAAAGATACTAAATAGAAGAAACAAAGCCCCACTAATAGGCTATATCCCCAAAATCGATCTAATCTTTTTCTCATCCTTAGTTAATTGGTTTACAAGAGAAGTTACATTCTCAAACTTCATCTCATCGCGAAGACGAGAATGAAATGATATCAATATCGTGTGGTGGTATATATTCTTATTAAAATTCAGAATATGGACCTCCATACTCCACTTCTTATCTTCAAAAGTAGGATTATAACCAATATTCAACATGCCAGTGTATCTTATTTTATCAATATATACCCACACTGCATACACACCATTCTTGGGAATCAACTTGAAGCTACTTCCAACTCTCACATTTGCGGTTGGATAACCAATAGTCGTACCTCGCTGAAGACCCTCTTCTACCTTACCAGATATGGTGTATAAATCTCCCAAATATTCCTTTGCAAGATGAACATCTCCATCTAAAAGTGCCTTCCTAATTTTGGTACTACTTACTATACTATCATCAATATCTTGTGGCTGAATTTCTTCTAACTTAAAATTATAAGTTTCTGCGAATTGAATCATTTCTTTTAATCCACCCTCTCTATTCCTTCCAAAACGATGATCATAACCAATAATGAGTTTAGATATATGTAGTTGTTCTACTAATATATCTCTTACAAAATCTGAAGCTCTTAACCTACTCAATTCTTGTGTAAAAGGAATGATGATTAAATAATCAATCCCGATAGCGGAAACTAACTCTACTTTTTCTTCGATAGTTGTCAGTAATTTCAGTTCATTATCATCTGGATAAAGAACTAAACGCGGGTGAGGGTAAAAGGTAAGTAACACACTTACCCCATTTATTTCTCTTGCCTCTGATACCACATGGCGTAATATTTTTCGATGACCAAAATGTACTCCGTCAAATGTTCCTTGGGTAAGGATCACAGGTTTTTGAGGGTCAAACTCTTTGATATCGTATATTACTTTCATGATGACAATTGTCTTGCAAATTTGAAAAAATCTTCAGTATCTTGAATATCAGAAATTTGGACTGCATCACTCAAAAGATAATCACCTATAGATGTTCTTGTCAAAGAAGACATATAGGCACCACTTTCTAAAGCATAACCCAAATCTCTTGCCAATGATCGTATGTATGTCCCCTTAGCACATTGAATCTTAAACTTTAATGTAGGAAATGATGAATGATCTACCTCAAATTTAGATATGTGCGTATCACGAATTTTAAGCTCAATCTTTTTGCCATTTCTTGCATGCTCATAAGCCCGTTTACCATTTACTTTAACCGCTGAAAACTGAGGTGGTACTTGTTTAATGTCACCTCGAAATTGATCTAATTTTTCTTCTAAAAATTGAGAAGTGATGTGGTTTACTGGATATTCTGCATCAATAGCCGTCTCTAAATCAAAAGAGGGTGTAGTCTTGCCCAACTCAAAACTTCCTTCATATCCCTTTTCTTGAGCTTGCATAGACTCAATTTTCTTCGTGTATTTACCGTAACAAATAATTAGTAAACCTGTTGCTAAGGGATCCAAAGTCCCAGCATGACCAATTTTTTTAATACGCGACAAGTTTCTTAACTTTTTAACTACATCGAAGCTAGTCCAGCGAATGGGCTTGTTTATCAATAAAAATCCTCCCTCTTCTATCGTCAATTCTCCCATCTATTTTTGAGCTAATCTATACATGACAAACGCAACCACACCAAAGATAATATTCGGAATTATCGTGGCAATAAACGGATGCATTGATCCACTAGAACCATATGCCAAGAAAAACTGAAATACAATTAAAAAAGTAAAACTAATAAGCAAACCAACACCCAAATTTAAACCTATACCTCCACGGGTCTTTTTAGTTGAAACCGAAACGCCAATTAAGGTTAATATGACAATTGCTAAAGGCATTAAGAACCGTTTGTATTTTTCTGTTGAGTAAAAGAACGTATTGCCTGTACCTCGCATTTCCTCTAGGCTAATCATTTGATCCAACTCACTTAAGTTGAACATCTGAACATCATCATTTTTTCGGAAAAAATCCTCAGGGTTAAATGGAATAATTGTGTCCATAAACTTGCCTTTTCTGAGCACTTCTGTTGAATCCTCAAAACTTCTAATCCACCACTTTGAAAGTTTCCATTTCTGGGTCTCCTCATTCCAATTCATTCGATCAGCATACAGCTTTGATTTCAACTCACCATCACTGATAAATTCCAAACTCACTTTATAACCAATACTGTCTGAAAAATTGAAGTTACCAATACTTAATATATTGCCCGGAGAAATCTGCGTCTTTATTTGAGATTGCGAATAATGAGACCGCTCTCTAATGTAGGTGTTTTCAAAATCTACTCGTGTCTTATCAGCCTTGGGTATAATCCATGCAGATAGCGTAAAAGAAACCAATGCTAAAAATACAGAAGTAATCGCATAGGGAACCATCAGTCTTTTGTACGAAACTCCACTTGCTAAAATGGCTACGATTTCTGAATTCTGAGTCATTTTAGAGGTAAAAAAAATGACTGAAATAAACACAAAAACAGGACTAAACAGATTGAGTAGAAACGGGACCCAATTCACATAGTAATGAAATATCACTTCATAAAATGGTGCTTTATTTTCAATAAACTCATCAATTTTTTCGGAAACATCAAAAACGATTATAATCACTGTAAAAAGACCCAACGCGAGCAAAAATGCTCCCAGAAATCTTTTAATAATGTAAAAATCAATCTTCGTCAGTTTCACTTTAAAATATGCTTTTGTGATTAGCCATTGGGTTTAATCTTTTTGATGGCAGCACCAAACAAATCAGATATCGCTGAACATTCTTCTAGTACCGGATTAAGAATATCCGAATTTACCCAACCTTCCTCTTTTATGAGATCCAACCAATAATAGCACCCATCAATAGATTCTCTCGCATCATTCAACTTCTGAAGAAAAAAATCTGGATTTTGAATGACCAATAACCCCTTTGATTTAATTGCTAAATTAGATGATTGAGTAATCAATTGTTTACAAGCTTCATTACTCATCAATATATCCTTGGGCAAAACAAGTGCTATTTTTAAACAAGTCTTGCTCAGCACCTTCGTACGTTCATAGATATTTTCTATCATAAGCGTTGATCTAATTTTTTAACCATGCTATTCTTCCAGCTAACAAAGGTATCATTCAGAATGTGTTTTCTCGCTTCACCCACAAGCCACAAATAAAATTTCAAGTTATGCTCACTTGCTATTTGAGCTCCTAGATATTCTTTGGCTTTGAATAAATGTTTCAAATAAGCCTTGCTATACTCAGGGGTAAGCTCTGCATCAACAGCCGAGTAATCATCTTCCCATTTTTTATTTTTCATGTTAATTGTTCCCTCTTTGGTAAACAACATTCCATTTCGAGCATTTCGTGTGGGCATCACACAATCAAACATATCAATCCCCAAATGGATACACTCTAAAAGGTTACTTGGTGTACCCACTCCCATCAAATACCTCGGCTTGTTTTTAGGGATAGTTTGACATATCTGATCACTGATAGCATACATATCTTCATGCGGTTCTCCCACCGATAGACCTCCAATAGCTATTCCGTCGGTATCGTGCTCTAAGCAGTATTCTGTACTTTTTTGTCTTAAATCGGGGAAGGTACTTCCTTGAATGATTGGAAAGAGTTGCTGATTGTACCCATAAATGGGCTCGGTCTCTTGAAATCTTTTTATGCAACGATCTAACCATCGATGGGTTGTATGCATAGAATTTGTAGCATATTCTATCGTAGAAGGATACGGAGTACATTCATCAAATGCCATGATAATGTCTGCCCCAATAATACGTTGAGTATCCATCACATTCTCCGGAGTAAAAAGCAGTTTATGTCCATCAATATGACTTCTAAAAATAACGCCTTCCTCTGTAATTTTTCGTTGATCGGAAATACTATACACCTGAAAACCACCACTATCTGTCAACATGGGTCTATCCCAATTGATGAATTGATGGAGTCCTCCAGCACCTTTCAAAATATCCAATCCTGGTCTCAAATACAAATGATAGGTATTCCCTAGGATAATTTTAGCATCTATCTTGTCTTTGAGTATAGCCTGGTCTACTGCTTTTACTGTACCTTGCGTACCCACTGGCATAAAGATAGGCGTGGGAATTTGACCGTGATCTGTTGTTATTAATCCAGCTCGAGCCTGCGTATCTTTATCGGTGTGTTGAAGTTCGAAAAACACTATTGGAATATGAAACTAACTTGGATTAATTTAGGGGAAATTCTTTTCAAACTCGAAGCATAAATGTATTCATCTGGCACCAATTGATTACCCAAACCATTACTTAGTTTGATTTCTGGACTAAATTTAAAGAAATCATAATACAAGTCTAATCCAAAGCCAACATCATACGAAAATGTATGTGGGTACATGGCAACAATAGGTTTGGTATTGCTCCTATCTGTATCTACATCACTTGTAAAATCAAAGCGATAGGTCAAGCCACCCAAGACATACAAACGAACATTTTTGTGACGAACGCTCTTGTATTCAAATGTAAATGGTATTTCCATGTATGTAGACTCCATTTGAGCTGTTTTAACAATATCATTTTTGAAATGATAATTCAAATCTCTTCGGGCGAATTGGATATTTAGCATCGTACGCAAATCCCAATGTTCTGCCAATCTAAAATTGACTAATCCACCCAAACCAAAACCGGGATAAGACACCGATTCTATTCTCTTGAGGGAGTCATAGTTTAAATTATTTTCATCTACAGCAAATTTCATCTTGGCAGTATTACCCATAATTCCAAAACCAAATCGAATAGGTTTACGATCATACAAGGGATTTAGCTCCTGTGCTTGAGCTAACATACCTAGGATGCAAAAAAGACTAGTTAATATTATTTGATTCCTGTGTAAATGGAACATACGCCAAAAGTTAAACGCCTATCATTCACTTTTCGGTATGATAGACTTCTCATTATTTGCTTGAATTCATCTTCTTCTGGAAATGCAGCAACTGATTGGGGAAGATAGGTATATGCAGCAGAATCTCCTGAAAACAACTTTCCCCATAGTGGAAGAAGTGTCTTATTATAGAGATTAAAAAGGAGTCCAAATAAACCTGTAGGTTTGGAAAACTCCAAGATCATCACTACTCCACCACGTTTAAGAACACGGTTAATCTCTGCCAACCCCTGATTCAAATTTTCAAAGTTTCGAACACCAAAAGCAACAATTACAGCATCAAACTGATTGTCTTCAAATCTCAACTGTTCACTATCGCCCTGTTCTAATCGAACATTGGTTATTCCTCGATCAGCTATTTTTTTTCGACCAATATCGAGCATTCCCTCGGATATGTCTACTCCTATCACCTCATCGGGTTTTAGGGGTAATGTCGCCAATGCAAAATCTGCTGTCCCCGTAGCCACATCCAATATGGTTTTTGGCTTATGTTTAGCTAACATCTTTATGGCTTTTTTTCGCCAACCTACATCAATACCCAACGATAAAAAACGATTCAAAAAATCGTATTTGTGAGCAATGTTGTCAAACATTTGTTGAACTTGCTCTTTTTTAGAGCTATCAGTTTGGTATGGTTTTACTTTAGTACCCATTTCAAAAGTTGTGCAAATTTAGGTTGAATATTGTGATTTTTATTCACTCCGATTTTAATCATGGAGGTCTATCACAGATTATAACAAACCACTATCCACTTTGTGTTCTATCTTCGCATCGTGAATTTTGCCAAAGCCCAATTTTTGAGAAGCTATAGTCGAGTAGAACAAATCACGGACAACAAGAATCCTGAATTTGCTTTTATTGGACGAAGCAACGTGGGTAAAAGCTCGTTAATCAATGCTTTAACCAGCAAAAAAGACATGGCCAAAACCAGTGCCAAACCGGGCAAAACACAACTAGTCAATTTTTTTGATGTGGAGAACACCCTCAATCTAGTCGATTTGCCGGGATATGGTTACGCCAAGGTGAGTAAACAAAAACGTGAGGTTTTTGAGGAGTTAATCACCGAATACCTCTTAAAAAGTGACAACTTGTTCATTGTTTTCACCCTCATAGATGCGGCAATTCCTCCCCAACGAATCGACCTAGAATTTATGGCTTGGTGTGGTGAACACCGTGTGCCTGTTGGAGT
>JAKMFK010000230.1 GCA_022425465.1 Bacteroidia bacterium
CAAAAGAGGGAGAAGATTTGCGAATTTGTTTCTTGACTAATAATGATATTACTGGAGGTAACTCTGGAAGTCCTGTTATTAATGGGAATGGAGAGTTAATCGGATTGGCCTTTGACGGAAATTGGGAAGCTATGAGTGGTGATATTGCTTTCGAACCAGAATTGCAACGTACTATCTCTGTGGATATTCGCTATGTATTATGGTGTATCGATAAGCTTGCAGGTGCAAAGCACATCGTAGACGAAATGACGTTAGCGAGATAAGATTTTCTAACTAGAAATATAAAGACCCAGTAATTGTACTGGGTCTTTTTTGTTTTAATCATCTAACAAGGTCCAACGCCTCTTCAATGGTCTTTACAGGCAATTTGCATATGCCTTTTTCACACACATAAATTAGGGTCTCGTCTGCATGATATCGATTTTTGAATAAGGGTAAATTAGATGGTGCATTGCTATACAAAACAAGCGTATTGGGATGGAATGATTCTCTGAATTTTAGGGCTTCTTTTTCTGCATTCTTTCCTACAATCACTACTTCATAATACGGCTTTGAAATGGCTAGGTGTGTTTTTGCCCAATTGCTATGCCCACTTGGATAGGACACCATATTGGACTGAACCTTACCTACCAAAGTTTCAGCAATTTCAAGATACCGACTATTACCATAGATCAGTCCTAGTTGCCATAAATTATGAGCCATTACAGAATTGGTAGAGGGGATTACGTTATCGTGAACTTCAGTGGTTCTGACAATGAGTTCGTTGGTCTCATTGAAGTAGAAAAGCTCTTTTTCAGAATCATAGAATTTTTTCATTACTACTTCTGTTAATTGTTGTGCTGATTGAACATAAGATTCTTTGCCTGTAATGGCAAATGCATCGGTGCATGCTTTAATCAAAAAGGCATAATCTTCTAACATACCTGGTATGGTTGATTGATTGTTTTTGAAGCTATGCCAGAGTTCTTCTTCATGTAACTGAGTAGTTAATATTTTGTCTAATGTGTTGATTGCTAGATCTTTGTAATGATTATTTCTAGTAGCTATATAGGATTCAATCAGACCCGAAACCATTAGACTGTTCCATGAGGTAAGACACTTGTCGTCCAAACCTGGAGGGATGCGTTGACTTCTTTGATCGAGTAATTTTTGATTGATTTGATGAATTTTGTCAGCTAATTCTTGTGTTGTAAGTTGAAATTCAAGTTCAATCGAAGCATCATCTTTGTCTCTCAGGAGTATATTATTTTGGTGTTCCCAAAGGGCTTTTTTGTCCACTTCATAATAGGATACTGTCAAATCAAAATCCTCTTTTAGGATATCTTTTAGTTCTTCGGATTTCCATACATAATATTTACCTTCTTCTCCTTCACTGTCTGCATCTAAAGCAGCATAAAATAGCCCACTTTCATCTAGCATTTCTCGTTCTAACCAGTTTGCGGTTTTATCGATTACCTCTTTGAATAATGGTTTTTTTGTTTTTTGATATGCCTTGGCATAAATGGAGAGAAGTTGTGCGTTGTCATAGAGCATTTTTTCAAAGTGGGGTACTTTCCAAATTCCATCCACACTGTATCTAGAAAAACCTCCACCAATTTGGTCAAATATCCCACCATATGCCATTTTTGTAAGTGTAATGTTGATAAACTCGTCAATGGTGTTATCAGATGAATGGTGTGCATACGAAATTAGAAAATCATAATTGCTAGGCATCGGAAATTTTGGTGCTCTATTCATTCCTCCGTCTTTGTAATCCCAATTTTTTTTCCATTCCTTCACTAGATTGTCTAACACTGCATCGTCTAGGCTTTGAGTAGTTTGATCACTAATTGCAGTCTCTTGCAGTTGAATACCACGGGTCAGTTTTTGGGCATATTCTTTGATTTTATGGAAATTGGATTGGTATTGATCTGAAATATTTTGAAGGAGTCTCAACCAATCTTTGGTGGGGTAGTAGGTGCCTGCATGAAACGGCTCGCCTGTGGGTAATGCAAAACAGTTGAGAGGCCAACCTCCACGACCAGTGATAATGTTGGCAGCAGTCATATAAATTTGATCGACATCGGGTCGTTCTTCTCGGTCTACCTTGATACAATAAAAATGCTCGTTCATGTATTGAGCTACTTCCTCGTTTTCAAAACTTTCGTGTTCCATTACATGACACCAATGGCAACTGCTATATCCGATGCTTATAAGCAAGGGCTTATTTAATTTTTTGGCTTCAACTAGATTTTCTGGATTCCATGCGTGCCAATCAACTGGATTGTGTGCATGCTGAAGTAAATAAGGGCTTGTTTCTTTGATTAGTTGATTGGTGTGTGAAGACATGGATTTATTCTGATTTTTTTGACCACATGAGGAAAGTACGGAGACAATACTCAATAAAGATAAAACGTAGTTTTTCATCATTTGTAAAGACAAAGTTGCATATAAAATTTAATCAGTAAACATAACAATGATTTTTGTTATCTTTGGAACTCTATGATTAGACGATACTTGAACCTGTTTTTATTAGTTTTTTCAACTGTTCTTGCCTTTGGTCAATATACCAAGATAGGAAACGGTGGATTTTCAAGTGGCAACTTTGGCCCTCTGAGAACGGATACCTCTGCAGCTTATTACAGTCGATTTGCTTTTATCTATCCCAGTTCAACGCTTGCCAATTTAAATCATGGCGACAGTATCTCTGCAGTATCTTTCTTTCATGAGTCTTTCGATTCAATGCGAGGTAATTGCAACATGAAGGTCTATTTAAAGTCTACCAATCAATCTGATTTTGGATCCAATTCTTTGAACTGGTCTGCAGAGTCTAGAACAATGACTTCAATTTATGAAGGAAATCCTAAAAATATGATTGGGAGTTCTCCTGAAGAAGTAATGCTACTTCTCTCTCAGCCTTATGTTTGGGACACTACTGGTGGGAAAATACATTTAGAAATTTTGGTTGAGTATACACAGACGACAAATCAAGTTGCAACGATGAATTGGTCTGTTGAAAGTAGTTTTTATGTTTCTGGTTTTGTGTCTCCAAATGAAAGTAAGTATCTATACGGAACTAGTACAAGCGGTATGGATAGTATGACATCATTTTCTAGTTCTACTCATCCAACACTTAAAATTTATCATCCAAACAAATCGATTGATTTGGAAGTGTCTAAACTGTATAGCCTAGGCACAGTTCCACTGCTGATGAATCAATCGGATAGTATAAAAGTATTGGTAAATAACGTAGGAAAGGATACAGTTGTTAATCATAAGGTATATCTGGAATTAAGTGGGGCAAATTCATATACGGATAGTATAGTAATTTCAAAGTTAGCTCCCTATGAAGGTCAAATGGTTTATTTTGATAGCTATGTACCTAAATTTCAAGGAACAGAAACCCTTCAAATAATAATAGATCAGGATAGTAATTCTCTGAATAATACGATCTCTAAAAATCGTGTGGTCAATTATAATGTCTATTCTCACTCAGATCCATTTTCTGGAAATACAGGAGGTATTGGGTTCAATGGAAGTACTGGAGATTTTGTTGCAAGATTTTATGTGGATGGTAAATCATACATCAATCAAATCAAGGTAGATTTTAACTCAGTTGGCAGACTATTTCAATTGGGTGTGTGGGATGTGAATGCAGATGGTTTACCTGGTAAAGAATTGTTTATGTCGGATACTTCATTGTCTGTATCTGGAACATTTATTATGAATGTATTGCCACGAATTTTGGTGTCTAATAGCTTTTATGTAGGAATTCGTCAGACTTCTAATACTAATGTAGGCTTTAGTTATCAGAGTGAGGTACCAGTAAGGCCTCATACGTTTTATTTTACTGCACCAGCAGGAGATACTTCATGGGTGCCTTTTTCACCAGGGTTTGATTTTAATTTTAACATTCAACCTCGACTGCAAGTAGCGAATGATGTGGCTACTTTAGATTTTATAAGCCCCAAATCTGATTCGTCTTATCAATATGACGAAAATGATTCATTAGAAATCATAGGACGATTTATCAATTATGGTTATCATAATCAATCTAATTTTCCCGTAGAAATAAAGTTACTCAATAGTTTTGGTCAACTAGAGTTTTCAAAGCAAAAGGTTACTAGTATTGCAGCTGGAGATACCTCTAAGGTAGTTTTTGGAAAGATTAGTAAATATAGAATAGGTGATTACACTCTTACTGCTACGACCAAACTTTCTAAAGATAGTGTCGTTGACAATGATTCTAAGACAATAAATTTTTCATTTATAAAAGATCATGATGTTGCAGTGGATCAGATTTTTTCTCCAAGTAATGGTACTCAATTTGATTTACAAAGAGACCCTGTGCAAATGGTTGTCAGAACAATAAACTATGGCATTAGGACTCAAAATAATTTAACAGTCAGAATGGAATTAGTTAACTCTAAGAATGAGGTGTTAATTACTCAAGATAAGGTTATTAATCTTATTGGTGGAGCAACTACCATTTTACCATTTGATACTATTTACTTGCCAGAGGATGGTAATTTAACACTCCGAGCATTTACAATGCTGGACATTGATAGTTTTCCAGAGAATGATACATTAAAAATCTCTTTATTTTCTAGAAAGGTGGATGATGTCATGGTTGTAAACATTGAGACACCTCATGAAAATTCTTATTTATCAAAAGATACAACCATTGTACCTTATGTCAAGTATCGAAATGATGGCATTACAAACCAGGATTCCACATTAATCCGATATAGAATTTTAGATCAAGATGGTCTGACTTTGTTTTATGATAGTGTATTCCAAGATGCACCTTTCTTGACTGAAAAGCAAGTGTTTTTTGATCCTGTAAAACTGGATTCAGCGGGTACTTTTATTATGCAGACTTCGGTTTTTATTGAAGACGACCAAGTAAGATATAATGATACACTTAATTCTATATTTTATGTAATTAATGGCAATGATATTCAACTATTAAGTGTTGTCAAACCTAAACTAATAGAGGCTCATGGAAGTATACCAAGCCCATTGAGTGTTATTATTAGAAATCATGGAAACGTAAATGCTAACACTGTAAAAATTGGTGCTCGTGTAGAAAATAACAAGGCAGAAGTTGTATTACAAGATTCTTTATTTATCAATCTTAATAGGCTGACTTCGGATACATTCTATTTTGCTGATTTAGACTTTGATGAAGTAGGTGATTATTATGTGGAGATTGTTAATCACTCACAAGTAGAGGATGAACCTAATTTTTTGGATACATTAAACTATAATTATGTGGTTCGATATCAAAGTGATATTAGCATCTCCCAACATTTGAACCCTAAAGCACAGGATACTTTAGAGTTAGATGAAGTTATTCTACCATCTATTCAAGTCATGAATAATGGGATCGATACGTTCAAAAATTTGGATGCTTATGTTGTTTTTAAAAACTCATCGGATAGTGTTGTTTTTCGTGATAGTTTTGATTTGATCCAGTTGCCGCCCAATAGAGCACATAATTTTGTTTCTAAAAAACTGTGGTCTTCGGACTTATCGGGAAACTATACGATGCATTCTTGGATTACATCTCTAGATAACGAGACGATGAATGATACACTTAAGACACCATTTGTAGTAGTGAAAAGGAGGGATGTTCGTATTGAATCTATTGTTTTTCCTAATAAAGATTTGTACAAAGAACATTTGTATAAGCCAGTCGTTGAGATTAAAAATGATGGTTTAGATGATCTTTCGGGAGTTAACTTATCGAGTGAAATATTCGTTAATGGGATGGCTATTTACAGCAAAAATCAAGTTTTAGATTTAGCCTCTGGTCAGTCCTTAACAGTAGATTTTGATAGCTCTTTGACTTATAATCAATTGGCTGAAGCACAAGCTGTTTTCATTGTAGAAGCAATTGATGATCAAATAAGAACTAATGATACAATGACAACATCGTTCAATTTTATTCGTGGACTCGGGGTCACAGATTATGCTTATCCAGAAGTCGTTGTATATCCTAATCCTTTTGAAAATTATATTACAATCTCAGCAGATAATCCTGTTTCTAACATTAGGCTGATTGATATGTTTGGTAGAGTTGTTTTAGAGAAAAATAATCTCAACTTATTAAACTCCAAATTTGATATTGATGTTCAAAAAGGGCTGTATATTTTAGAGGTATATTCTGGAGACAAATGGTATAAGGTTCCGATTACAAGAGATTAACAAAACTGATTATTAGCTTGATATTAGGCTATTTCACCTTGAGAGAACTTCCTTCTTTGTCATAAAACTTAACCTTAATATTTAATGAATTTTTTATATAGTGAACAGTCGAAGGGGTTATTCCTTTTTTTGAACTTACTTTTTTACGATACTTCCAAAACCCTAAGAATTTTCTATTAACATAATACAACAAATCCATGGACTCAGCTGCTCCTGAAAAAATAACAACTTCTTTTGGATTTGAGTAAAAGACATGTGGCCTAACTGTTTTTTTGTCTAAATAATTTTGATATTCAAATGCGATATCAAATCGTGCGACACCATAACCAATGACTGAGTCTGGTGTGGTATTGTTATCTGCTGTTTGTCTGATGAGGTCATTTATTTCTTTTGGAGAAAGTTGAGGAAAGGCTTGTAGAAGGCATGCAACACCACCTGCAACAATTGGGGTTGAGAAACTTGTACCGTTTCCTTGATAATAAAACCCGCTTGGACTAGCTACAGTAGCTCCAACGCCAAGGGCTACTACATCAGGTTTTATGGATTGATTCGCATTATTACCTCTACTGCTAAAATGTGCTGGAGAACCATTTTTATTGATTGCACCAACCGTTAAAACTTCCTCAACATCTGCGGGAAAGCCAATCTTCTGCCATTTGCTGTTTCCTTGGTTTCCTGCACTATTAAGCACTATAATCCCTTTTGAAACCGCTGTTTTGGCACCGATGCTGATGTAGGATGTATTGCCATCTAATTGGCTGTGAGTATAGTTTAGATTTTGGTCGTCAAATTGGTTGTATCCTAGTGAGGATGTAATAATATCAACCCCTAAGCTATCGGCAATTTCAGCAGCTTTACACCAGTTTAGTTCCTCAATGGGATATTCACTCTTTCCATTTTCTGTTTTGAATAGAGTTAGTTTAGCTAATGGCCCACTTCCGATGAATTTTCCTCTGTCATAGGCACCTAGAGCAGATGCACATGCAGTACCATGGGTATCAAAGTCACTTAGTGAGTTATCTAGGTTAACCAAATCATAGCCATACCTTAATTTCTCATTGGCTTGATGTCTCAGAAAACCGGGAATTTTTGTGATGTTTTTAAAGCCTGCATCAAAAACAGCAACACTTATATTATTTCCATTAAAACCCTTGTTGTGAAGGTGTAGAACTCCAATCTGTTTATTTTGTTGATATGACTTTTCATAGTCCTCTTCATTTAATCTGACTGTCTCCATTGAGCTTACCTTTAATTTTAAGATGGGCTGATGGAACTCAATAGACTCTCTTTTGCTATTGGGATTAAATGTGCCAACGTATTTTATTTCTGTTATGAATGGAAGACTATCTAGTGACATAACAAAACTTTTAGAAGATTCAATAACAGCCCCATTAGACCATTTTAGGGAGTATCTGACATTAACACTATCCAATTGGTTAAGTATTGACAGGTATTCTTTTTTAACAGGATAGTCAGTTGAATTTAATGAAATTTGATATTTGTTCCTTCTATTGAGAGCTTTCTTACTCAATATTTCCTCTGGGATGTATGACGTGTCTTTGTCGAGGAATTGAACATAAAATGCATCGTTTGTATTCTGAGAAAAACTAAGATGAGAGTTGACAATCAATAAAACAAAAAGGATACTACCAATTGGTTTGTAATAGGGTTTCTGTGTACTCGATTCCATCTTTATATTTTCCAGGTTGCGTTTCAATATCTTTAAATTGTCGTTGAATGAGTCCAATACCTCGTGCGTATATTTCCTCTTCAAATTGAGTAAATATGATATCTTGTCTATCCGCAATTTTAATTGTCACTGTTTCATCAAATGTTGAATCATCGATAAAAAATGATTCATCTACCTGATTATAGTATCCATATTGGGCATCTTGGTTGTTGAACATATTAATATCCCACCTTTTATTATTTTGGACAGGGAAGCTTAATTTTACTTTTTTTACATCAAAATCTGTTCTCTCTATTCCGAAGTCATCATCCTTTAGAACAGAGTAATGTTGAAATTCCCAACTTTTACCCTCATCATTACTATGATCAATTTGTAAACGGTATGCAGTATCATTCTCTTGATCTAAAAATGAACTTTCAATGGTTTCTTTTATCCAGTAGTTTATTGTGTCTGTCTGACTATTGAATGCATCATGGTTAAGCTCTGTATGATCGTATATAATGTACTTGCCAATTTCTATTGGTGAGAGACTAATTTTCTTTGGAACTATTAATTCATCTGGCTTACACCCCCAATAGGAAAGGATTATTATTGAAATGAAAATTATTAATTGGCGATTCAAATTATTCACTTTAAAGCTCTTACTATTACGAAGATATTATCAAAAATAAATACCTAATCATAAGTATTTTACGAAAATAACAGATCCTATTGAGTAGAAGCTTTATTATGGTGATATTATTACATATTTTTGACCCACAAATGGCAACAATCATCGATGGCAAGGGTCTTGCTTTAACGCTTAGAGGTAAAATCAAGGAAGAAGTGTCTCAATATAAAAATTCAGGGAATAGATCGCCACATCTTGCTGCCATATTAGTTGGAGATGATGGAGCAAGTAAGACTTATGTAAATAGTAAAGAAAGGGATTGTGACTTTGTTGGCTTTGATTCGACGGTTCATAGATTACCTTCAGAAACTACTGAAAATGATTTGTTGGCTTTAATAGAAAGTATTAATATAAATGACCAAATCGATGGTTTGATTGTACAACTACCACTTCCCAAGCATATGGACTCTGCAAAAGTGACAGATTCTATTAATCCTAAGATTGATGTTGATGGTTTTCACACAATCAATGTAGGTCGATTGACCAAAAATGAAGATACCTATATCAGTGCTACACCGTTTGGTGTAATGATGATGTTAGAAGAATATGGCATTGAAACCAAAGGTAAGCATTGTGTTGTTATTGGTAGGAGTAATATCGTTGGAAGACCCATGAGTATATTGATGAGTAGAGGTGGTTACCCAGGAGAATCAACCGTCACCATTTGCCACCGACATACGCAAGATCTTAAATCTCATACATTAATGGCTGACATTGTTATTGTAGCTGTTGGTAAGCCCCATTTTCTGAAGGGTGATATGATTAAGGACGGTGCAGTTGTTGTTGATGTTGGAATTACTAGAGTTGATGCAGATAATGCCAAAGGATATGAGTTAAGAGGAGATGCACATTATGATGAGCTCGTAGATAAATGTTCTGCAATTACGCCCGTACCTGGTGGTGTAGGACCAATGACTAGATATGGTCTGCTTCACAATACGCTCAAGAGCTATAAAAGGAAATTAAATTTATGACGAGCTTTCCAATTATGGAATATTTTTACTCCGTCCAGGGTGAAGGAGTTTTTGTGGGACAACCCTCTTTTTTTATTCGTATGGGTGGTTGTGATGTAGGATGTGTGTGGTGTGATGTTAAAGATAGTTGGGATGCAAAAAAACATCCAAAATTATCGATAGATTTTCTGATTGAAGAAGCTAAAAAATATTCAAGCAGGTTACTAATTATAACAGGAGGAGAGCCAGCAATGTATGATTTAACTGAACTTACCAAAAGTTTTAAAAAAGCTGGTTTTCAAGTTCATATTGAGACTAGCGGTGCTTATCCTTTAGTTGGTAATTTTGATTGGATTACATTTTCACCTAAAAAATTTAAACAGCCTTTGGAGAGTGTTGCAAAGATGGCCAATGAGTTAAAGATTGTGGTATTTAATAAGAGCGATATTCAATGGGCAGAAGAACACCAAAAATTTGTTACGTCAGATTGTAAATTATTTTTACAACCCGAATGGGATAAGCGAAAAATTACTGAAAAAATAGTCTTTGATTATGTTTTAACAAACCCCAATTGGTTTATGAGTCTGCAAACTCATAAATATTTGGGTGTAGACTAGTTTGGTTTTAGTCCTATTATCTCTGAATATTTATTTTACGAGTCAATTGGTTAATGCCATCGTCGAAGTGAAGTAGGTAATTTCCTTCATAAACTGTTTGAACATCGTAATATGTTATGGTACTCCCTGGAGGTATTGATGTCGAGCTTATTTTCTTACCATTCATATCTGATAGTGTAATCTGAACATTATTTCTATTTAATCCACCAAGTTGTATGGCTATCAGGTCTGACGCTGGATTAGGAAATACAGTTATTTTAGTATGATTAAGAATACTAATATTATTAGTTGTAGGTATGTAAACAGTCGTTTCTGCATCTACTGAAGAAACATTTCTTCGTTCGAAATTTCCATAGAAATAAGGGCCTACTGCGTAGGGGTAAGCAGAATTCCAATCTCCATCAACAGTACAAAAGTAAGCATAGGTTCCTTCTGGGTATTCTGGAGTTATGCAAAATCGACCATTGTGTTCATCGAGGACATCTTCTTGTGGACTCGCATTAAATCCATAGTCTTCTCTAAAGTAACCCAGAAAGTATGTTGCATCAATCGATGGACCGTCATCAACGTCTGTTCCATCATGATGGTGTGTTCTCTCAGTTATATTTCTAAGTTGATAACCTGACTTTATTCTAGTAATTCCACCAGTTCCATCATTGTTTGCATACCCATAAGCTCCATAGATAGGATATCCGTCATATGCAAATCCGATAAGCGGAGAATGCTTAGTGCTATCAATAGCATATAAACCTTCAGCATCATAGATATTACAAATATCTGAGATAACCTCTAAGTCAAGCTTGAAGGCTGAAGGGTTTTGATGGTGATGATAATTTCCCATTGCGGGATGTCCTTTAGCACAGTCAAATCCCTCTTTTTCTGCAGGTATAGCATCACGATTCCAAGCCATACTTGCGTTTGGTCCTCCCGGACATCTCGGGTTACCCGGACCACCACACAGTGCGTTCGTTTGAGGATTCCATGCCACGCCATCTCGGTAATCAAATAAGGCTACACCATTTATGAATAAACCAATATTTCCTCCCACAGTAGCATCAAGTTCGCTTGTGTTTTGTGAAGGATTCAAAGGTATTTTGTAAATACCATTTTGGTTTTCAGCATTACTTGGATTCCCATCATTAAAAGGACCCGTTGGATAGGAGGGAATACCAGTAGCTGTGACGTACACAAAATCATCAGAATATTCCACCTTTTGACAATTGACTAGAATGTTGTTTTCGGTAAGTGAAGGATTACCTTTCGGGTAATATGTGCCAGTTTTTGTTGTATTTTGAAGCCAAGATGTGATTGCTGGGTTAAGTTGAGCTTTTACGATAGTGCTTATTAGAACACATAATATGATAGTTGTATTTCTCATTTTATTTAACTTTTAATTTTAGACGTTATTAATTACTAATTTCCCTTGGTTGAAGTAATATTTTTCTTGGAAATTTATTTTGAGGATTAAAAATGAAATCTCTGTCGTTCAATGTTATTAAAAAAGATATTAAATCTGATTTATCATTTGAAGATAGCAAAATTTTATGATCAAGTTCTTTTGAAATGTATTTATACTCTTTGTTGACACTGGTGTAATGATTTATTACGGAACTCAATTTCTTAAATCGACCATCATGCATATAGGGATAGGTGTATCCAACATTTCGTAATGTTGGCACTTTAAATTTCATACTATCTTTGGATATTTTGGTGATATTGAATCTTCCTAAATCCATCGATTGACTATCTATACTAAGACCATTATTCTCGAATTTGTAATTTGTGAACAGGGGTTCAGTGTGGCATGAATTGCAGTGTTTTAAAAATAGCTTGTAGCCCTTATTTTCTTGAACAGAAAATGTGTCCTCACTCTGCCGCACTTTATCATATTTACTATTATCCGAAATTAGAGTAAGTTGAAACTGAGTTAAGGCTTTAAGCATTCTTTGGCTATTAATAAGCGAATTACCATATGCTTTCTTAAATAATGGTGGGTATAATTTTTTGTTTTGAAGCTTGTCAATTACATTTTCTATTGATTCGGCCATTTCTCCAGGGTGCGTTATTGGAGCAAGTGCTTGCACATCCAAGTGATTAATGGCACCATCCCACATAAGTTCTTTTTGCCAAGCAAGATTAATAAGGGCAGGAGCATTCCGTTTTCCGATACTGTCATGGATTCCGTGACTTAGAGCGTGGTCAGTGTGGGCAAAGCTATTATATGGAGAATGACAACTCGCACAAGAAATGGTATTATTAGCTGATAAAATTGGGTCATAAAATAGTGCCCTTCCTAGTTGTGTTAAATCATAAGTATTGCTTGAAAAGTTAAGTTCATAGTTAGGTTTTGGAAAATAGTTTGGGTAGTGCTTTGTTATATTTGAAGCAGCTATACATAGGAAAAATAGTGAGATAATTAGGCCATTTTTCATAAATCAGTAAAAAAGGATTCGGATAGTAGATCAGCGAATTTCATGGCAATGTTACAAGGACTCATGATTTTACTTTTTACGGCTAATATTTCTTGTAAGATAATGTCAATTGGAAGATATACCTTGTTGAATGTCATGGGCAAAGTTACTGTTCTATATGTGTTGAATGGGATAAGGTAACCTCCAATATGATACGTGAAAGGTTGTTTACTCTCTCCTTCAAGTTTAAGGTTAATATATCCACTTTGCCAAGTCCAATACATCCCATTTTGAGGGTCTAAATCACCAGTTAAAGCACCTTGATTATTAGTAGCACTATCAATACCTAATGAAAAAGATATTTTATTATATGATATGTTCGTTGGGGTTTGAATCGTAAGGGTTTCGGGGAATTCAGCATCCATCAGTTGATAGGATGGTTGCTCAAATATAATTTGAGAATCTTTTAGTAATTTGACATGCCCAATATAGAATCGTATAGAGGTGATTTTTGTTTGATCGGAGTACGTTGAATCTAAAATTAATGGATTTGATTCATAAGTGGGTTCAAATTTGATGTGAGATTGTCCAAGTATATCGCTAAAAAAGAAGTTTATCCATAAAATGACTAAAAAACATCGTTTCATAATTTCTTACTTTTTTGGATGTTTTGCTCTTGTTTTTCTTTTAAAAAATATTTTGTTCAAGTCCATGTTTTCTAGTTTTGAGGATTGGTTTGGATCACACAATTTCTTGATTTCTCTAAAATGATTAATGTGAGTTTTTTCAATTTTTTTATGCAATAAAGCAATTTCGGAAATAACCAATTCTTCATTACTTAATAAGCTATCAACCTTTAATTGTGAAATTAATTTGTCCTTAGTTCTGTGTAATTGGTTATTTAACTTTCTGATAGATTTTTGGTGGTCTTTGATAAGCTTATCGTAATGAGTAATTTGAGTTTCATTAAATTTTAGTTTTTCGATAATAAGTTGTCTTGGTTTGGTTTTTCGGTGTTTTGAATTTAGGAGAAATCCACCAGAAATTAGCAAAATATTAGAGAATACTAGACCTGCAATAATCCATTTTAATATTTTTATTTTATTCATTATAAATCTGATTTTTATCGAGTTCTATATAGCTATTAGAATCATTTTCATTTTCTTTATGCTTTTGATGGTAATATACAATCGTACTAATATCAGCTACTAGGAATAGAATAAAAATTGCAGCCACTCTTCGAATATAAACTGCTGATATTTTTTCGTACCTATTCGATTGGATATTCAATAAAATCCTTGAGGCAACATGCTTAGGTATTTCAACACTTTTAATCTTTTGCAGAAAATCGACATTCATATTTACTTTATAGACGTATTTTTTTTCATTTTCCTTCATTATTGATAAGCTTTGATAAATTGTTTTTTCCTCGTTGATATAATGATTCCACTGATTTTACGGTGCAATGCATGATTAACGCAGTTTCTTTTTGAGTTTTATTTTCTATTTTTAACAGTATAATAGCAGTTTTTTGTCTTTCTGGTAGCTGATTTATTGCATCAAATATTTTTTTTACGGCTTCTTTTTGTTCTAAAATTACACCAGGATGGTCAAAATGTGAGAATTGAACTTTCTCCTTAGTTTGATTGTTTCTAATTGCATCAAAGAAAAATCTTCTTTTAATCCTTTTGCGGGATTTAATGAAATCTAATGATTTATTAATTGCAATTCTGTATACCCAAGTTTTTATTGAAGATTTTTTCTGAAAAGAGTTTAAATTTTTGTAAATGGATAAAAATATATCTTGCGTAATTTCTTGTGCATCTGCTTGATTTTGAACATATTGTAATGCTAAGTTGTAGACAATATTTTTATACTCGTTATATATTTTCTCAAAATCCAATGACTACTAAGCTTAAAAAGTATTCGATCATTGAATATAATTTTGAGCAGCATTTAAACGGCTTACATTATGAGACCTGAGTGTTTGAACAGCTAAATTAAATTGACCATTGACATAAGAATATCCACTTACTTCGTTGTTTGCGGATACATTTAAAAGGGATTCTTGAGTATTGTAAATATTTGTCATTCGATTATTCTCGAAAGAAGATTCAATGAAGAATTTGATGTGGTTTTTATAAATGGATTTATATTCACTGTCTGCAATAATGAAACTAATTAGTGGCCAATTATTACCCACCTCAGTCATTTCAAATGAGAGTGAACCACCTCGTTTACCATTTTGAAAAGCTTCGTTATTATCCCATGTTATCCATTTTATCAGATCGTCATTGGGGTCATGGTATAGGTAGTAATTATGAGTCATTCTCCCGTAGGTGTCCCAATTTTGAATGGTGTTATTTACAGCGAGGTACTTCAAGAATCCATCCACATCAAAAACGCTTTCTAAATTCTTTTTCCATTCCTCTGGATTTGAACTTCTTGTGTCAGCATGGAGTAGGTCAAACATTTCTTGAATATCACTTCTAGCATTGATTTCCTCATTGGTTTTTTGTTCGAAGTCATTTAAGGTAAATCCGTTTGTTGAAAATCTGGCACCATTGCCATCAGGTTTGTAGCAATTTCCATTTTTTGAACCGAACCAGTTTTTTAAAAAGGTATCAAAAACAATTTCAGTCATGGTATAAACCCCATAGTATTTGTATGTTCCTGTACCTTCATCGATATATACTTCATAAAAAGCTGTTCGAACAGCAGGTACGCCAAAGTTTCTAAATAAGTCTGCTGCAGACTTCTCTCGCATAAGTGAAGGGTCATTATAATTGCTACTCATGGATAATTCTTTAAAACCATAGAATCGTTGGTCTGCAATCTCTGGGAATTCATATTCCCATTTGTCAAAGTCAAATCTTAGGGGAAGTTTATTGCTATTGGCTCGAAGTGAAGAGTTTCCCTTGTATCGAATGCCAACGTGCTCCCACATTAGACCATTAAAGTTTACTTCACAGTGGAAATAGTCTGGATTTTCGCTTGGGAATCCACCTGGACCTCCACCACCTTGTTTCTGAGATAAGTCCGTCTGCATGGCTTGCCATTCATCTGCTGTGAAGATGATATCCAGCCTATTTACCTTGTCTTGGTTAAATACAACGTCATAATTTGCAGGATACCCATTAGAATGACTAGAAGATTCAGTATCAATTATATTTTCTTCATTAGGTATGAAGATTTCTTTTTTACAAGAGAATAATACAAGTGTGGTGATTGTAATTAATGTCGCTTTTATTTTCCAAGTATTCATTTGTTCTTCTTTTTAATTGTGAAATTATATTTGATGCCTAATATGTTGGTTCTTTTTGGGTAGTTTCCAAAGAGTTCTTTTTCTGTTCTCAAAAAAGCACCGACACTTCCTTTTTTCAATTTGTAATTTGAACTCAACGTATAACGTGCTTTGTAGATTCCATCATTATTCGTGATTCCATTAAATAGTTCAGCAGATAAGGTAGGATCTAATTTCCAATTTTTGATATTATAGGTAGATGCTACTTTTAGTCGTATGGTCTTTTTAATCTCATCTGTAGTTTTCTGGAGTTCATCTTTATTCTGATACCTAATTCTATATTTCATTGCAAATCGACTGACAGAATGATTAAATTCTAGATCTACTTGCCAGCGGAGGTGACTCTCATTTCCTTGAATTTTGCCTCGATCATCATTTTCTGTGATTAATCTAGATGCAAACCCAATATTCAGAAAGTTAGCAAGTTTGTAATCTAACCCTAGTTGAGTAAAATATACATCCATAGTAGATGAATTGTCTTTTAGTCGAAGTTGTTGCGATAGGCTCAACTTTAGATTATCGGTGGGCTTATAGCGGAGATTAATGGATGACCAAGTTTCAAAATCTCGTATCGTGTGATAGGTGCCATCTTGAGCATTTGAGAGCAATGGTAGAGAGGTAAACATTGCTATAATCAGAACATAGTTAATGATTATTTTCATGAGGTTTTTGAGTATTTAATGGTTAGTGATGTGGTATCCTTCAAAAAATCGATTGACCCAATTTCGACCTCTATTATTTGGAGTCCTGTTCTTTCTTCAAGGTCTTTTATTAAGATTTCACGCATCTCAGGTTTAATGTTTTCAATTTTCTCATACGTGATTGTCTTAGTTAGGGTGTTTTCTCTAAATAATAATCGTTCAATGATGAATATTGTAATTACAACAATGACATTTGCACCTACAATTTCTGCATAACTCATCTTTTGATTGGCGAGTGAGTTGATGACAGATACCCCAATGATTATAAAAAGGTAAGTCATCTCCTTAATAGGAATGGGATTAGTACGGTATCGTATGATTCCAAAAATGGCGAATAGACCCAAAGCCATACCAATATCTAGTTCATATTTTTTAAGGGTAAAACATAGAAAGAATACGATAATTCCTATCATATAATAAGTGAAAAGGTAGTCCCTCTTCTTGACAGTAGAGTAGTACAACCATTGGATAATGATGGTCAAAAAGGAGATGTTCAGAAAAAACCGAAACATCATTTTATAGAAGTCGTCATCAAAGATGGGTATGCTCAAGAATTCGTTCATTGTATGGTTATCTTATTAATTTTTTTGAATTTACGTTTGAATATATTTTGTTTCAAAGATGGGTCATTTTCTGCCATTCCAATGCAGTATTTACTAACCCGCATTGGGTGAATGCCCATAGACTTTAGTGATTGAAATACAGCAGAATGCCGATTGAGACGTTGTTGTTTTAATTCTAATATGACGAGATCATCTTTAAAAGGTCTATTGTTATAAGATAGGTTTAAATCGATAGTTACTCGCTCTGTCATGAGGTGATTCACAAGCGTAAATCTATTGAATTGATTGTTAATTGATTTTTTAAGCGTATAGCTTTTCCCCACTAGTTTTTGTATGAAAGATAGGGACTTTATGTCTAAATCTTCATTAAGTGAATCGATACGAATCCGACTTTTCTCAGTATTTCCCTTATTGAATTTCTTTTTTACTTCTAAGAAAAATAAATTGGATTCTACATAGTTACGTATCCTTATTTTTACTCTTTTCGCTTTCCCATTGTGATGCATCAGATATAAATCTGAATTGGGAGTGTCAAAGTAATTGGATTTGTAAGTCATAACTCGATTTTTATTGATTTCCAAGACCCTGTATTCCTTATGAATGTTTTCAAGTAACTGAGGAAGTATTTTTATATTAAAGATAAACTTGGTGTCAACTCTTTTCATGAGTGATACGGCATCCATTTCTTCAAGAGAAATGGGTTGGAATTTATCTAAATTTATTCTATTCAATGATTGTATTTTTAAAAGTCTATTATGTTTTTAGACTAGTTCTTTTTATAAAACCTTCAAATGCTTCTAAAAAAAGAGTATTAATTAAATTCTTAGAAAAGTTTGATTGTCAAAATCCTATAACCAATGAAGGTGATAATCTTTAATTTCTAGATCAACAGCAGCCTTGGTCACTTTTAGTGGTTTGAATGTATCAATCATGACAGCTAATTCTTCTGTGGCAGCTTTTCCAATACTAGCTTCTTGAGCACCGGGAGTGGGTCCGTGAGGAATTCCACCAGGATGCAAACTCATTTGACCAGGTTCGACATGTCCCTTACTCATAAATTGACCATCTACATAATACATCACTTCGTCACTATCGATGTTGCTATGCCAATAGGGAGCAGGAATACTAAGTGGATGATAATCAAACAAACGAGGTACAAAACTGCATATCACAAAATTGTGCCCTTCAAAAGTCTGGTGAATAGGAGGAGGCATATGAATTCGACCTGTAATAGGCTCAAAATCATGAATGCTAAAAATGAAAGGATAGTGAAAACCATCCCAACCAATTAAGCAAAACGGATGATATTTATAAGTGTATGGGTAGAGCTTATCTTCTTTTTTTGTTTTGATCAAAAATTCACCCTCTTCAATAATTGTTTCAAGATTTTCAGGTTGTTTGATGTCTCGTTCACAGTAGGGAGAATGTTCAAGTAATTGTCCAGTTTTACTGGTATATCTTTTGGGATATAAAATAGGACTATGGCTCTCAATAATGAGAAGTTTGTTGTCTTCTGAGTCGAATTCCATTTGATAGATAACACCTCTTGGAATAATGATGTAGTCCCCGTATTTAAACTTAAGTTGCCCATAGTTTGTTCTGCAAGTGCCACTTCCTTGATGAATAAAGATAACCTCGTCACTATCGCCATTTTTGTAGAAATAATCTTTCATGCTTTTACGAGGTCTAGACATACATATCTGAAGGTCATTGTTGGTCAATAAGATCATACGACTGTCTAAAAAGTCATCTTGAGGTACCACATCAAAGCTTTTGAAGCTTCTATGTAACATTTCCATATCACCAACTACTTCAGGTTTTAGTGATTTAGGTTTATCTACTTTAAGTATAGCAGTAGGAGGGTAGTGGTGATATAAAAGACTGTAGCTATTTGAGAATCCCTCAGTAGAAAATAGTTCTTCGGCGTAGAGTTCGCCATCGGGTCTCCTAAATTGTGTATGTCTTTTAGGAGGTATTTGTCCTAAGCTATGGTAGTGTGGCATAAGTAATTATATGATACTTCAAATGTACATAATTGAAATTTGAGTCGGGTTAATGCTTGATTTGATTTCTTTATAAAATAATAACTTATGTGTGCTTATTCCTAACTCATTCAATATCTTACCTTTGCAGCTCAATGAAATTTGCACTTCATTTTTGGATAGGGATTTTAGCTATTATCGGTATATTCACTACTGGATGTGATGGTTTAGGTGTTCAATCTAAAAGTTTAGCTAATGACACGACCATTAGTCTGGAGGCAAGAGAATGGAGTAAGAAAATAGACCAGTCGCCAGATATTGCAGAATATTACATTCAACGTGCAGCAGTTTTAAACAATGAAAAAAGATATGACTTGGCCATATTGGATTTTCAGCAAGCGATTAAATTGGAGCCAGATAATAGTGCTTCATACTACAAATTAGGAGATGCTTATTTCGCTGCAAACCAAACTACAAAAGCTTTAGAGCAATATAAGTTGGCCGAGAATACAAACCCAAACGATGTTGAGGCAGTATTTAAACATGCACAATTTTTGTATTTTGTAAGGCAATTTGATAAAGGTAAAATTAAATTTGGTAAATTATTAAACTTAGATCCTGAACACGCTGAAGGGCATTTTTATAACGCCATGTTGCACAAGGAAGATGGTGATACAGCTCAAGCTATTTATTTTTTTAGAAAAACGATCGAACTGCTTGGTGCTGATTATAATAGCAGTATGCAATTGGGCTCGATTTATGAGACGTTAAACGAAATTGACAAATCCATTCAGTTCTATCAACAAGCTATTAATACTGATCCCAAAAGTGATGAAGCCTATTATGCCATCGGACTAGCTTATCAGAAAAGGGGAGATAAATCACTGGCAAAGAAGAATTACCAAAAAGCGATCGATCTTAATTCACAACACTTTTTGGCCTATTACAATGCTGGAAATATGCTTGCTTCAGAGGGTGATTATACTTCAGCAATTGATCATTTTGAAATTTGTTTAAGATTGAAGGAAGATTTTGCAAAAGCATATAATCGGATAGGTCAATGTTTTGAGCTATTGAAAGTAAATGACAAGGCAATTGAAAATTATCTAAGATGTTTAGAAATAGACCCTAATTTTGCACTCGCCAAAGAGGGATTAGTTCGTCTAGGTAAAATAGAATCAGCTAACTAAAAAAAGTTAAAATTGAATATTAAAATTACATTGCCAGATGCCTCAATTCGAGAAGTACCACAGGGGACTTCTGCTCTACATGTTGCTAAAGGGATAAGTGAAGGATTAGCTCGAGTTGTAGTCAGTGCTAAAGTCAATGGTGAGGTGTGGGACTTGAATCGTCCAATTATGGAGGATACCACATTGAGTCTGCTAAAGTTTGATGATTTAGATGGTAAAAAAACATTTTGGCACAGTAGTTCTCATTTATTAGCAGAAGCTCTAGAGGCACTTTATCCCGGTATTAAATTGGGTATTGGCCCTGCTATTGACAATGGGTTTTATTATGATGTTGATTTTGGCGAACATCCATTTTCATCTAATGATTTTGAAAAGGTCGAGCAAAAAATGAAAGAATTAGCCAGTCAGGCAAATACTTTTGTCCGAAAAGAAATATCAAAATCTGATGCCACAGCTTATTTCAAAGAAAAGAACGATCCCTACAAATTGGAGTTGATTGATGGGTTAGATGATGGTCAAATTACATTTTACACGCAAGGAAATTTTACCGACTTGTGTCGTGGTCCGCATATTCAAAACACTTCATCCATTAAAGCTATAAAGCTATTAAACGTAGCAGCTGCCTACTGGAGAGGTGATGAAAAGAACAAATCATTAACTCGGATTTATGGGGTTTCATTTCCAAAAGCAGGAATGCTTAAAGAGCATCTGAATCTATTAGAAGAAGCCAAAAAGCGTGACCATCGTAAGCTTGGTAAAGAATTAGAGTTGTTTATGTTTAGCGAAAAAGTAGGAGCAGGATTGCCACTTTGGCTTCCTAAAGGAACTGCTATTCGTGAACGTTTAGAAAACTTTATGAGGCAGGCTCAAATAGAACGAGGATACCAACAAGTTGTTACTCCACATATTGGTCGAAAAGAGTTATACATGACTTCTGGTCATTATG
>JAKMFK010000252.1 GCA_022425465.1 Bacteroidia bacterium
TGGGACTTTATTTCATTTTTAAACCATTTGGTCTGAACAATTCCTAAAAATAGTAATAATAAGCCTGTAAAAACAGCAAGGATTATCAGTGGTATTTTAATTATTTTTGGCAATTACTTATCTAACTGGTAGAAAACCGACATACAAACATACCTTGGAAAACACAAAGAACAATTCACATAAAAATATACTTGGCATAGAATCGTCTTGTGATGACACATCAGCAGCTATTTTGTCTGATGGCAAAATTTATTCCAATGTGGTTGCCTCACAGAAAGTTCACGAGGAATATGGTGGTGTTGTGCCAGAATGGGCCAGTAGAAAGCATCAACAAAATATTATTCCAACTGTAAAGTCTGCCCTAAATAAAGCGAACTTAAAACTGAATGAAATTGATGCTATAGCGTGTACACAAGGTCCAGGTTTGATGGGGTCACTACTAGTAGGCCACACTTTTGTGAAAGGATTATCTATGTCTTTAGGTGTTCCTTTCGTGAATGTGAATCATTTAGATGCACATGTACTAGCCCATTTCATTGATGGAGAAATACCTACCCTACCTTTTTTGTGCTTACTTGTATCAGGAGGACACACTCAAATTGTATTAGTCAAAGAAAATTATCAAATGGAAATTTTGGGTAAGACAATCGACGATGCTGCTGGTGAAGCTTTTGATAAGGCGGGTAAAATGTTTGGGCTATCCTATCCCTCTGGGCCTATAATTGATCAACTCGCACAAAAAGGCAATTTAAATGCATTTGAATTTAATACTCCAAACGTAGACAAGTTAGATTATAGTTTTTCAGGACTAAAAACTTCAATACTTTATTTTTTGCAAAAGGAAATGAAACAGAATCCTAATTTTATCAATCAACATTTAAATGACCTCTGTGCGTCTATTCAACATACGATTGTGTCTTATTTATTACTCAAATTAAAAAAGGCTATAATTGAAACGGGTGTCAAAAGTATAGGAATAGCTGGTGGTGTGGCAGCAAATTCTTCGTTGCAAGATTCACTTTTAAAACTTGCTGAAGATACAGGTGCTGAAGCTTATATTCCTAAATTTGAATATTGTACAGATAATGCCGCAATGATTGCATTTGCAGGTAAAATAAAACTAGAACAAAAGCAATTTGGTACATTAACTGATGTATGTTACGCAAGAAAATGAAAAAACAACTCATCTTTAGTTTATTGATTTTACCCTCATTCATTTTGAAAGCTCAGCAAAATGACACGGCATTAATTAGAATAAATAAAGTAGCAACCGTTCATAAATATCAATTTGTTCATGCATTTGAGGGTAATGAAGATACGTGCTTACTTGAACATAAAAAATTCAATAATTTGTCGGCTATTACGTTCCATCGAACGGATATGCGATGCAATGGTTGGAATAATTCAGAAGAGCGATTTTTTTCCTATGTAAATGGTCAACTTGGGGCACTCGAGATTCGAAGAGATAATTTGCCTTATGCTAAAAGTTACTTTAAATACGATGATGCGAATGACCCAATTCAAATTATTACTCATTACTCTGAAATGAACGATACGCTTGTATCTAAAAATGAATTCTTCAGAAATTCAAAAAATAAATTAGATAGTACAATAGCTAGACGGAGGAATAATTCAGGTAAACAGACTTTAATAAAAAATGTCTATCGATATGATAGAAAAAAGAATTTAGTTCAGGAATATACTACAGATGAAACAGGTGCACCATTAAGTATGGTGAGTTACGAGAGGATGACTGATGGGAAAATGAAAAGTAGAGCCATTACAGTCTATGGTCAAAACCCAAGCTTCAAACAGATTTATTATGAATATGACCAAAACAGTAGGGTTTTAAGTACTGTAGATTCACAAAACCGGAAACAATTGTTTTTTTATAAACGAAATGGACTTCTAAATAATGTCTATACTTACAATGGGAATGGGGCTTTGGAAGTAGAATTTTTATTTAATTATACCTATCACGAATGAATTTAACTTGGGTATTTATAGGTGGAGGTATCGGTGCAGCCCTTCGTTGGTATTTAAGTAGTTTGTACCAGTCTGGAGGGAATTTCCCCATGGCTACACTCTCGGTTAATTTAGTAGGTTGTTTATTGATTGGAATCTTCAGTGTACTTGTTCTTCAATACCCAAGAGGGTCTTTGTTTTTAATTACTGGGCTTTTGGGTGGATTCACAACTTTTTCTAGCTTTGGTTTAGATGCCTTTAAGCTATTGCACATAGAGGAATACAAAAAGTTTATTATTTATGTTGCATTAAGCAATATATTGGGAATCGCTTTGGTTATACTAGCACACAAAATCACAACCTTTCTGATTAAGTAATTTATGAGAAAAATGGGATCCATAGTCTTATCGATTTGTTTGACGTTAAATACTCTAGCAGACAAAATAATTATTCCTATGGATGCGTCTCAAAAAAATCATTTGAAAGCATATGGGATTGCTTATTGGGTACTAGAACAACAAGAAGAAGTAGAGTGGTTACTGAACTATAAGGGTGGTAGTTTCTTAATGAATGATTATGAGAATATTGAGAAAGAGTGCTTGTTAAGAGGGGTTTCTTTTTCAACAATGAGTGAATCTAGTGCGAATTCAATAAAAAACGATATTGCAAATCCATCTGTAAATGCCGAGGTTGTTAAACTATTGAAGGTTCCCAAAATTGCTGTCTACTCACCTAAGACAGCTCAGCCTTGGGATGATGCGGTGACTATGGTTCTAGAATATGCTGAAATTCCATATGATGTAGTTTTTGACGATGAGGTGTTATCAGATAAACTACCTCAATATAATTGGTTGCATTTGCATCATGAGGATTTCACAGGTCAGTTTGGTAAATTTTGGGCGAGTTATAGAAATGCACCCTGGTACATCAATCAAGTATCTGAGGCACAAGAAGTTGCTGAAAAATATGGTTTTTCAAAAGTGTCAGAACTCAAACTAGCAGTTTCTAAAAAGATAAGAGATTTTACAATGGGGGGCGGTTTTTTGTTTGCCATGTGCAGTGCACCTGATAGTTATGATATAGCTTTATCTGCTGAGGGAGTTGATATATGCGAGCGAATGTTTGATGGTGACCCAATTGGATCAAATGCTCAAGCAAAACTAAACTATGATAAATCTTTTGCCTTTAAAGACTTCAATATCGAGTTAAATCCCATGCGATATGAAATTAGTAATATTGACATAGACCCAAGAACGAGACAAGTGAAAGAATCAAATGATCTTTTTGCACTCATTGAGTTTAGTGCTAAATGGGATGTTATACCGACTATATTGACTCAAAATCACGAGCGGATTGTCAAATCTTTTATGGGTCAAACCA
>JAKMFK010000253.1 GCA_022425465.1 Bacteroidia bacterium
ATTCACAACAGATTCACCCGTGAAATCCTGTGAAAATGATTTTTTAGAAAATCTGGACGTCAAATAGCCCTCGTAATGCTTGACTTTATGTGATTTTTGAGTTTTCTGTGATGAGATACTTTGAATCATTCACCCGCACACTTAAAAAGTCTTAAACCTCAGTTTTTACTGGGGTTTTCGCATTTTTAGGGATGATCCTACACAACACCTACACAACAAATATAGTAAAATCCTTTTCTGATGAGGTGATTTTGGGGGGTGCTGAGGTTATCTGGCATTTGATATGAAATATTAACCCCTTACCTTTGTTAAAATTTCTTCGTTATGCCGATTGATAAAGACCTTTTAAGCCACGCTACATTTGATCCTTTTAGTGATGCAAAGCAAAGACAGTTAATACATAAGATGAGTGAAATGATCGTACATCAAGAAACTATGATACAGCACCTGAAGCGAGATGTAAGTGATCTGAAATCTAAGTCTGATACTCATACTTCACAAATTGCAGGACTTGCTGAACTTACTGGTAACGCCATGGAACTAACTAAAAGTTCTGATTTACATTATAAAATGATTGTAATGGGTCAGGGTGCTGTTCCTCATCCTATTGCTTCAAAATATCTTAGTATGACTAATGAGTCTGTGATTGACATGTGTAAAGGGCAAAATCCACTCCCTCACCATAAACAGGGTAGAACCTATATGATTCATACTCACGGATTGAAACAAACAGCATTAGAGCAAATGGTTGAAGATGGGTGGGATATTTTAGGAGTTGGAAATAAGAGTGGAAAGAAAATCCCTCAGCATAAGCGTAAAGAGTATTTTAAAGGTGTAATAGAATTTAATAGTCAGGGGGAATATATTGGCAAAGAGCACAAAGACTACGTCAAAATCTTGACAGACCGTTACAATGAGAATAGATAAAAAAACCTACCGAAATGGAAGTAGGAGCTTGACAAACAAAGTCCTTATTTGAAGAGCTATTACTAAATAATAATGTCCCACTGATCTGCGATGCCTAAGTGCTCTGCTATGTAATCAATAATCCCGTTTTTGCTGTCTATATTTGCCCAATACTGTACCTCAAAAGGCTTTCTATATCCTGTCTGTGGATTTTTGCGGGGTATGCTGTCAATTTTGCCCTTAGTTTTAACTAGTAGGTGAGCGTGAGACTCTAATTGGGATTTGTCTTTCTCTAAGCACCAAAAGACCCGTTCAATCCCTTTGTGCTCTTTCATCAGGATACTGACATAACGGTTCATCTGAATGTGATTCATAATGTGGCTGTTTCTAATTGTGGCTGTGTTAGACCAATCAAGTGTTTTGAGCCATTGTTTTATGGCTGCTTTGTTTCTGTGATTTCTTTTCATTATTATTCATTTTATTATACTTGGTTACTGGTAATCTCATACTTCATTATTTGATATACCATTAGATGAGGCAGGGTAATGTCTCATGTATAAATATGTACTATTATGTTATTTAATACAATGTGAATTTCAGGGTGAAATCTTGCGAAATCCTTTAAAAATTAATTAGATAGTAAAGTTTGAAGTCAAATTGTTTGAAAAAAAGAGGAATAAACAATTAAAATTAGGGTACAGCCTGATCGATATATAAAATTAATCTGACCAAAAAATTAGAAAGTCAACAAAAATAGACTAAAAGAGTCAATGGAATCAATCCTTTTTATGGTTAACTAAAAGTGAAGTTTTTTTTAGCTGATACCTCGGCTTGAATAAAGCCTGATTTATCAGTTTATCTAAATAGTTTTTCTGTTGTGAATTAAGTTGTTCCATGAAGATGCATTAGGGCGTTTAGTTTATTGTAGTACACTTAGCAATTATAAATCATACAGATACAGACTTAGTATTGTATTTCTTTAGCCATTTGTACAATTCATGACGTGGAATTCTAACACTCTTTCCAATTTTTATTATACCCAATTTCTTGGCTGCTATTTCCTTGTCAATTTTTGATAAGCTGATGTTGTATATATCCTGAATATCTCTCTTAGTGTAATGTCTAATGTCATCGTTTGGGAGCATTTATAGTTGTTTATTAATAAATATTGTCCCAAAAGAAAAAAGCCCATGAAACATGAGCTTAATTCTAAATTTAATTGGATTATTCTCTACTCTTAATTAACTGTTATTGTTCCAACCATACCTCCATGCAATGAACACTGATAATAGAAGGTTCCTGCTGTATCTGGAG
>JAKMFK010000265.1 GCA_022425465.1 Bacteroidia bacterium
GGATTCAGCTAATGATGTTTTACAAAATCTGACTGGCTTAAGCAACATTTTTATGGAGCAGTTTTTCACGTTCGGAAGTGTGGACCGTCACCCTGCAGGACGCGTAGCTACTGTTGGATATTACTCATTAGTTGGTAGTAACAATTATAGACCTATTGCATCTTCATGGGCTAAATCTATCAAATGGTTCGATATAGATAATTTGCCAGCTTTAGCATTTGATCATAAACGGATTCTAAATAAGGGAATTAATACTTTAAAAAGGAGAGTAAGATACAGACCAGTAGGTTTTGAACTTTTGTCCAAGAAATTTACCTTATCTGAATTGCAAGATTTGTATGAGGCACTTTTGGATTCAAAATTTGATAAACCTAACTTTAGAAAAAAAATATTGAGCATGGATCTCCTTATACAGTTAGATGAATTGCAGGAGAATGTATCGCATCGTCCAGCAAAACTTTTCAAATTCGATGAAAGTAGATACAGACTACTCCGTGAGGATGGTTTTGTATTTGATATATAACTAAATCAAAAACTAAATACAATGCAAATAATATCATTTATTACATTCACACTGTTCGTTGCCATTGTTTCATATTACAAGAGTAGGAGAACTGATGAGAATACATCTGATGGATATTTCTTGGGTGGAAGAAGTCTTACAGGTGTTGTCATTGCCGGATCTTTACTACTCACCAATTTGTCAACAGAACAAATTGTAGGTTTAAATGGAGCCGCTTTTAAAGAAGGTGTTTTAGTTATGGCATGGGAGACCCTGGCTGCTATCGCTATGGTAGTTACTGCATTTTTTTTATTGCCACGTTATTTGAAAGGGGGGATTACAACTGTTCCTCAATTTCTTGAACGTCGTTATGATAAAATGACTAGGACAATAGCTTCTGGACTTTTCTTGACTGGATATGCTGTTATTCTACTTCCAATTGTTTTATACTCTGGGGCATTAGCTATAAACTCCATGTTTGACGTGCCAAGTCTTTTGGGAATAAGCAAAAATAGTGCGTTATGGTTAACAGTGTGGTCTATTGGTATTATTGGTTCTATCTATGCAATTTTTGGTGGATTAAAAGCAGTAGCTGTATCGGATACCATAAATGCTGTGGGTTTGCTTATTGGTGGATTAATGATTCCAATATTTGGTTTACTTGCAATTGGTGACGGAAGTATTGTTGATGGTGCTTCTGTTTTGTTAGAAAGTCATCCTGAAAAGTTTAATTCAATTGGTACTTCTGAATCTTCGATTCCGTTTGCGACTATTTTCACTGGAATGATGTTAGTTCAACTTTTTTATTGGGGTACAAACCAAGCGATTATTCAGCGGGCATTGGGTGCCAAAAATTTGAAAGAGGGACAAAAAGGACTTCTTTTTGCTGCAGTATTAAAAATATTAGGACCGCTAATTGTTGTTTTGCCAGGTATTATTGCTTTTCACATGTTCGGTGATTCATTAACTAATCCAGATGAAGCATATCCATTGTTGGTTAAAAATGTTCTTCCAGTTGTATTAGTCGGTTTTTTCGCTGCTGTTTTGTTTGGTGCTATTTTAAGTTCCTTTAACTCTGCTTTAAATAGTTCTGTAACATTATTTGGCTTGGGTATCTATAAAGAATATGTCAATCAGGATGCAGATGAACAAACTATTGTAAAAGCGGGAAAGAAATTTGGAACAGTCTTGGCTGTGGTTTCTATGTGTATTGCACCCCTATTAATTTATGCTTCAGATGGTTTATTTGCATATCTTCAAGAAGTTAATGGGATTTATAGTATTCCGATTCTTACCATCATTGTAGTGGGGTATATGACTAAAAATGTTCCAGCAGTTGCTGCAAAAATTGGTATTATTTCAGGATCAGTCTTATACATTATCAGTCAGTTTATCGTAAAGCCATACGTTGTTGGTGCAGATAGTTACCCGCATTTTTTGCATGTGATGGCTATTTTATTCGTATTAAATGTAATTATCATGCTTGTTATTGGCAAACTATACCCACGTGAGGAAGAGTACAACCAAAAATATACTGAGCAAGTTGATATTCAACCATGGAAATATGCGTTTGTAACGGGTATTGCCATCTGTGTTATTGTAATCTCTAGTTTTATATACTTTTCATAATCAAAATACATACTTTAATGAAATCATTTTCAAATTATTTTTACATTTTTATTGTAGCCACAATTTTAGTAGCATGTAATCAATCTAAAAATCAGCAAGAAACTTCTGTAGATATTGATGAGATATTAAGTAAAATGTCCGTCAATGAAAAAGTTGGCCAGATGACACAATTGAATCTAGATGTAATCTCAGTAGGTGAGGTGTTTGATTTAAAAGAACCGCATGAATTGGATTCTGCTAAGCTTCGAAAAGCGATTGTCGAGTATGGAATTGGGAGTATATTAAATGTTGGGGGTCATGCTTACACGTTAGAACATTGGAATGAAATCATCAGTACTGTGCAAAATATTGCAACAACGGAGACCAATCATGGAGTACCTATAATTTATGGTATAGATGCTATTCATGGAGCAAATTACTTATTGGGAGGAACATTATTCCCCCAGCCATTAGCTCAAGCAGCAACATTTAACCCAGCTATGGCAAGGAAAGCCGCTGCTATTACAGCATATGAAACTCGTGCATCAGGAATTCCATGGAATTTTTCACCTGTTTTAGATGTGGCTCGTCAACCCCTTTGGAGTAGAGTTTTTGAAACCTACGGTGAAGACGTTTATCTCTGTAAGAGAATGGGTGTTGCTACTATCGAAGGATATCAAGGTGATGATGCCTCAGACCCATATCGAGTAGCTAGTTGTATGAAGCATTTCTTGGGTTACAGCTGGTCATTTACGGGTAAGGATAGAACAACAGCATATATTCCTGAAACTCAATTAAGGGAATATTTCTTGCCCACTTTTGAGGCTGCAGTTGATGCAGGTTCATTGAGTGTAATGATCAACTCAGGTGATGTGAACGGAATACCCGTGCATGCTGATAAACGTATTTTGACTGACTTGTTGCGAACAGAACTCGAGTTTGATGGAGTTGCAGTAACGGACTGGGAGGACATCATTAAACTTCATCAATTTCACAAGATTGCTCCAACTTTAAAAGATGCAGTTAAAATGGC
This sequence comes from Bacteroidia bacterium, assembly GCA_022425465.1. GTDB lineage: Bacteria > Bacteroidota > Bacteroidia > NS11-12g > UBA9320 > UBA9320. Next base: position 3,144 of record JAKMFK010000265.1, read on the forward strand.
GATTAATGCAGGAATTGATATGAGTATGGTTCCTAATGATTACGAATTTTCTGACTTATTATTGGAACTAGTTAATGAAGGTGAAGTTCCTATGTCAAGGATTGATGAGTCAGTTCGAAGAATTTTAGTGATGAAACAACGTTTAGGTTTATTTGAAGACCCTTTTACTCCAGATAATTATGAATACCCGCTAGTGGCTTCAGATAGTTTTATAAACCACAGTTATCAAATTGCAGGTGAAGCGATTACATTATTAAAAAATGTTAATGGAACTCTGCCGATTTCTCAAGACAAGAAAGTTTTTGTAACTGGGCCAATGGCTAATTCTCTGACCATGATCAATGGTTCATGGGGTAGAACATGGCAAGGTACAGATGATCAGTGGGACGATACAAGTAAGCATACTATATTAGATGCAATACAAGCAAATTTTGCTGAAGTATCTTTTGAACAAGGTTGTGAGATTAACAAACTAACTCAAGATAAGAAAGCTTACAATAAAGCAAGAAACTCAGATGTCATTATTGCCTGTATGGGTGAGTATCCTTCTACTGAAAAGCCAGGAGATATTCATTCTCTAAATCTTGAGGAGGCCCAGATAGAATATGTTAAAGGATTAGCAAAATTAGGAAAGCCAATTGTATTAGTTTTAGTTGAAAATAGAGCTCGAGTTATTCGTGAAATTGAGCCTCTGTGTGAATCTATAGTTTTAGCTTATCAGCCTTCAGATAATGGTTCGGATGCTTTAGCTGATGTAATATCTGGGGAAATTAATCCAAGTGGTAAATTACCAGTTACATATCCTAAATATACAAATTCTTTGATATTGTATGACCATAAGTATACCGATCAACTAAATGTAGATTTTGGATTAGGGGCTTTTGAGCCACAGTTTGAGTTTGGTCATGGTTTGAGTTACACTAATTTTGAGTATTCAGATCTAAAGGTAAACAAAACAGATGATAATGAATCAATTCGTATTTCTGTAAACGTTACAAATAAAGGTAATCGTGATGGTAAGGAGTCTGTCCTAGTTTTTGTATCAGATCTATATGCAAGCATAACTCCGTCCGTAAAGAGACTTAGAGCATTTGACAAACAGATGATAAATGCAGGCGAGACTCTAGTATTTGAGTTCGTTATTGATACAGATGAGCTTGCTTTTGTTAGTAGTGATAATCAGTGGGTTACCGAACCAGGTGACTATACGATAAGTATCGGAGAATTAACTGAAAATATTACCCTGTAGGGTTTTCTCTTTACTTTTCTTGAAACACACGAATGTAATCTACATGCATTTTCTGTGGGAATTTGGAAGTTGCATCAGGGTATCCTGGCCAATTACCTCCAACTGCAACATTGAAAATAGCAAAGAATTTTTCGTGAAATGCGGATAAACCTGAAATATCAACAGTTGAAAATAGAATGTCATCACGATACCAACGGATATATTTATCGTCCCAAATAATTGAGAATACATGAAATTCTTCGGAGAAATCTCCACTGGAAAGGGTATGTCCATTTCCATATTCTGCATGATTCCCATTGTGCTCCCAATGTAAAGTTCCATGCACTACGCGATCAGAATTTCCTGGTTTTGTACCACCGACAAGTTCCATGATATCAATTTCGCCACATGCAGGCCAAGATACAGATGTTATATTATCACCTAGCAACCATAAAGCTGGCCATAATCCTTGACCTTTTGGAAGAGCTGCACGAATATCTATTCTTCCATATTTAAATGACCGTTTGTTTTGTGTAGTAATACGTGAGGAGGTGTAATTACTTGTGTTATAAATTTGTTGTCGTGCTGTTATGGTCAGGAAGCCATCTTTAACTGAAGTGTTCTCTTTCAAATAATACTGAGATTCATTATTACCCCAACCATTATTACCAGTTCCTATTTCAAAATTCCAATCACTTTCATTTAGTTTATCTCCATCAAACTCGTCACTCCAAACAAGATTGTAGCCATCGTATGTCTCTGGTGTGGAATATCCATGAAGCGGGATACCATTTTGGTCTGTCTTTGATTCCATATCAATTAGAACGGTATCTATTTTTTGAATGTATTCATTGGGTGTAACATGTGCTCTAGTACGAATAGTGTATGTGCCGGGATTACTATAAGTGTGACTTGCTTTACCTTCTATATTTTCCACTTTCTCAGTCTCTTCACCATCTTCAAAATATATAGTGAAGTAGTTTTCGTCGTATGCTGTAGCAGTCACATTTACTAACCCTTCTTCTGATGCAGATTGGGTAATCACAGTTTGTAGATTAGTAGGAAGAACTACTTTTTCAACTGGTTTATCATCGCATGAAGTCAATGTTAAAAATATAATTAAGTAGGCTAAAATCTGTTTGTTCATATGGTTTTGTGACAGGTGTGTATAACGTAAATTTAGTGGTGTTTATTGTGATTATTCAACTGGGACAAGTCTAAAATACCACGCAAGTGGGTTGTGATCATCGGCAACTCTTAGCGAAAGTTCATTTTCAGTTAACTTGAGTATTTTAAATGTTCGTGTACCGCAGTAAAAACCAATAAATGATTTTCCAGAAACAGTAAGTGTTGTATCCACTTCATTTTCTTTAATGGTCCATTGCTCGCCTAGTTGATCTTCAAAGAATGCAGTAAAATCTCCTTGATTTTCGTATCCTCCTGAGAAATCAGCTTCTGCACCAGGACTACCGTCATCATTTAGATTGACATATACGTTACCATTTGTAATTTGATCAAATTTAAATCCACTTAAAGTAAAAACGTATTGATCGTCATACATTCCTACACCTTTTTTTATCAATGGATCAGCAGAGAAATATTCAGGTACATCACCTTGATTAGAACTAGGATTTGGTCCTACACCGAAATGTCCTGCTTCAGTTGAATCCATAACCCAAGTTTTTGAACCAGGTCCGTCTATACCACCAGTAAGCAATGTAAATAATGGGCTACTTAATAATGATAAGTCATCTTCTGTAATCGTTATTTCTTGAGATGAGCTTGCACTACCTCCAGAATTTAGTACAGTTAGTGTAACTGTGTAAGTACCTTTATTTGGATATGAGGCAGTTGCATTAGTTCCCTCTCCTTTAGTCCCATTGCCAAAGTCCCATTTTGCATTGAGGTTTGGATTACTTGCAGTGAAGTTTATGATATTGGCATTATCTGTAGATGGTTCGAATGTGAATGCTGCGTCAGCCTCTCTTGGACCTTCTCCAAGAGTAAATGTTTCTTCCTCACAGTTTGATAACCCAAGAACAACAGTTAACGATAATATAAATATTGATATTTTCTTCATGTGTAAATGTCTTTTTAGTAGTTGTTATTTTGTGACCAATTTCCTCCTGCTAAATCGATTTCAACTTGAGGAATTGGAAATAATTCGTGTTTACCGGGTACAAATCCATAGATTTCGTCTGCGGCTTTAGCTGTTCTGACAAGATCGAAAAATCGGTGGCCTTCTCCTGAAAGTTCTAGTCTTCTTTCAGCCCAAATAGCTTCAGTTAGGGCATTACCTGATGAGTTGATTGGAGACATATTTACTCGATTCCTCACTTGGTTAAGATATCCTTGAGCTTTTGAATCGTCTGGAGTTGTTGATCTATTATGGGCTTCAGCAGCCATTAGAAGTACATCAGCATATCGGATTACAAGGTAATTTACAGGGCTAGTCAAATCGTTGTCAGGCAAGCCTATTTCTCCTTGCCTTTTGATGTATTTGTTGTTGTAATATCCTGTGTGACCTCCACCTCCAATAGCATAGGTGATTTCAGACGAGTTAGGTTGCTTTGCGATAAACGCATCAATATCTAATACTGTAGCATCTCTGCGAATGTCAGTTGCATCAAAAGCATCATATAAATCTTGAGTTGGAAGATTATAACTATTTCCATCTCCATATACTGGACCATTATATTGGCGTATTCCCTGAAAACCAGGAGCAGCATTTCCTTCTAAGCATATGAGACATCCATATCCACCACCTTCTGCTCCAGAATATTGAACATCAAAAACAGCTTCTGAATGTCCTTCATTATTTACTTTGAATAAATCGGTGTAATCACTAATTAATGTATATCTACTTTTGTTGATTACTTCATCAAAAGTTGAGGCAGCTTGATCAAATTTATCTTGATATAAGTATGCTTTCCCTAACAGACTCAAACACGCTCCCTTTGTAATCCTTCCTTTAGTAGGGTCATTCCAATCCAAAACGGAAGCTGCAAAACTGAGATCTTGTTCGATTTGTGCAAAAACTTCACTTCTTGGTGTTCTATCAATTTTAGTTACTTCATCAGCACCTAATCTTTTATCGATAACTAAGGGGACATCTCCAAAGTATTTAACCAATTCAAAATAGTAGTAAGCTCTTAAAAATGTAGCTTCTGCAATAATCTTATTCTTTCCTTCAAAATCGATTTTATCCTTGTTTTCAAGCAAGTAGTTTGCTCGAGTAACTCCAGCATAATTCCATCGAAATATACTTCTAAGTTCATTGTTTACCGCATCATGACTCATGGCTTCAATTTCATGAAGTCCTTCCGTATCATTCACACTTTCACCACCTGCAATGGAGTTGTCAGAAGCAATTTCTCCAACCCAAACAGTCATAAATGAAGATTGAAGTAAATCATATGCTCCAGTTAATGCTCTTTGATAATCATTGGGAGTCTCAAAGAAATTTTCTGCATCTTGTGTGTACAGGGGATCAATATCTAAAAATTTCTTACAGCTAAACATCGAAGGTAAAATGAGAAGCATAAAGATGATTGTTGTTATTTTTTTTGTCATGTGTGTCAATGTTAAAATTTAAGGGAAATACCTGCCATAATTGTTCTTGCTTGAGGGTAGAAGCCATAATCTATACCAGATGCTAATGGGCCACCAGCAGATCCAATATCTGGATCATATCCTTTATATCGAGTTAAAGTCAACAAGTTATTTGCTGCAACGTAAATTCGAGTTGAGTTGATATTTACCCTTTGAGTAAGTTTTGGGTTGAATGTATATCCAACTTGAAGGTTCTTCAGTCTCAAAAATGATCCGTCTTCCACAAAATAGTCTGAGAAAATAGTATTTCTGTTTAATTCGGTTGTTAGCCTAGGATTTACATTAGTTGTGTTTTCTCCAGTCCAACGATCTATGTTGTAGTTCAGTTGGTTAGCAAAAGGCTGTTGACGCTCATAGTTACGAACAATATCTTGCCCTAGAGCAGCAAAGAAATTTCCGGATAAATCAAATCCTTCGTAGCTGATATTTATATTATATCCGATGGTTACTTTAGGAATTGGAGTACCAATCATTGTTTTATCAGAATCGTCATTAAAGTTGATTTTTCCGTCACCATCTTGATCAACAAATCTTAAATCTCCTGGGACAGCCCCTTCCTGTGTTACAGGGGAATTGTCGATTTCTTCTTGGGTCTGGAATATTCCTTCAGTTTCATATCCAATAAAATATCCGATTGGAAATCCTCGCTCAAAACGTGTGGCAATGTTACCGCCAACCCCAAATGATGCACCAGGGAGGAAGTCAATACCGGTTGGGATTTTGACTACTTCATTTTTAATAAATGTTGCATTGATATTTGTACTTAGGTTGAACTTTTTACCTGGTTTCATAGCATATCCCAGCTCAATTTCTAATCCCTTGTTAGATACATCTCCAGCATTAATAATAGGAGGGTAGCTACCTGCTCCTGCCGTTCCAAGTACTCCTGATACATCAGGTTGAAACAGTAAATCTTTTGTGTTTTTGATAAAGTAATTAAGTGTCAAATCAAATGTGTGAAGAATTTTTAAATCTGCACCAACGTTGAACTGGCGGGTAGTTTCCCATTTTAAGTCAGGGTTGGCAGCTCTACCAATAGCAGCACCTGTTGTGATGATGTCATCAAATACATATACACCCTCACCATTAAGTAGACCTCGATATGCAAAGTTGGCAATCTGGTCATTTCCACTGACTCCATAACTTAATCGGATTTTGAAGAACTTAATTCGGTCTATATTATAAAAATCTTCTTCTGATAATAACCATGAACCAGAGACCGTAGGAAAGAAACCAAATCGATTGTTAGGTCCAAATTTTGAAGATCCATCTCGTCTTACGATTAGTGAACCGTTGTATTTTGTGCCATATTTATATTGTGCTCGAACGAATGCCGATACTAATCGTTCTTGAAACTGAAATGAGTTGGTATTGTTCAGAAAACCACCTGGTGCAAGATTTGCCGAAATGTCTGCGTAATCCACAGAATTATTTGGAATATTATAAGCAGTTCCTCCAAGTCCTTTTCCGTTTCTACTGAATATAGATACACCTGCAGTTGTTTTTAGGGTATGAATTTCATTAAATTTCGTATCGTGGTTTATAAAACTCTCAAAGTTAATATCACTATATGTTGACCTACCTTCGTAGACACTAGCACCACGTTCAATAGTACTTCCAGGTGCAATCTCAACTAATGCTGGATCTAAATCAGCATTGATTGCTGTATTTTGAGCTTTCCCTGGACCATACCAAACAAGAGGGGAGAATACCTTATTTTCAACTACGGCGTAATTGTAATTAAATCTATTAGTAAAAGTTAGATTATCTGTGATGTCAAAGGCGATCTCTTCTTTTCCTACCAGTTTATCTACCCAAGAAGTATTATAGGT
>JAKMFK010000269.1 GCA_022425465.1 Bacteroidia bacterium
ATTCAAAACCGGCCGCACCAGTACTATAACCTTGAGGGGCATCTACAGCAGCTGTACTTACCCCAACTGTTGACCCATTGATTAAACCTCCAAACCAAATTCCACTCTCAAAGAGATGCTCAACTCCGCTGCCCGCTGGATATTCTCCAGAAGGATTCCCAGACCCATTTTTATATCCTCTAAAAGCATTACCATAGGTTCCTGAATTAGTGATATTTAACCTAACATTAGAAGAAGTTGTTGTTTTCTCATCAAAGGTTTGACCTACCAATTCGGTAGAGATAAACAAGATAATAAATATAGAAAACAAATACTTCATTAACGCTCAAAGACTGATACAAATATACTCTTAAGATGCACTCTCTCTAGCTCAATAAATTAAAATTTAGACTTTGGTTTGGTTATAAATACCGACTTGATATAATTTGGTTCATAGGAGGTTAAATCTACGTAATCTTGTTTTGCCCATTTTTGCAATGCTTCACCCAATAAATCTCTTGCGTATAATGCTGATTTAGTGTGTTTTAATTCTTTTTCTTTATCCAATTCATCGATAAATTTAATTGCACCTGAACCTACAACCACCGTATTATTTTTTTCAATTCTAAGTTCAGAATTTATCGTCACAAACTGTTCCTCAACTATTGGATTAAGGTGTTGATCATAAATCCCCATATATGCGTCACTTCTTCGAGCATCTACTAGTGCGATAATCTGGTCGACGGAAGGATAATCATTCAATGCTACACTTGCCAATCCTTTTAGCGTCGAAACTGCTATCAACGGGATATTTGCCCCCATGCAAATTCCCTTGGCTAAACTACATCCTATTCTTAACCCCGTATAAGAACCCGGACCATCACTTATCACAATCCCATCAAGCTCATGAATAGACAACCCCGCATTCAGCATTACTTCATCAACAAAAGGAGCTAGATAAACGGAATGCGAATTGGGCTCATTAATCCATTTTTCTTGAATGATGCTTTCGCTACTTGACAAAGCCACAGAACATACTTCATTGGACGATTCTATTAGAAGAAGTTTAGGCATTATTTTTTTATTTTGGCAAATGCCCAACTCTCACTAAAAGGAACTTCCCATCGAGCTCTAATGTCATGTAGACTATTAACTGAATTATCGAAAAAAGTTGAAGAGTCTGAAATTTTATGTGAATCATAAGCTGATTGAATATCAGCCAATCGAACCATAACAATTTCATCATTTTCTTTGAAAACTAGGTTTAATCTATTGAATAAATCAATTTGTAAAACTTGATTTATTTCTTGAAAAATAGCAGTTGATCGATCGATAGAACAGCCACTCGCTGGCTCAAAATCTTCATCTGCACCTAAAACTAAAATCTGATCGTAAAAAATTTGAAAACTCGCCTTCAATTGTGAACCATGGGCAGACCAATCTTTACAAAAGGCATCAAATTTGGCATTAATTTGCTCTTTCTCATTGGCTGTCAACTTTCGGTTTGATGCAAAAATCCAAACACGACCGTTCCCAGTTAGACTATCAAACATCACACAAAAGTAAGGTTAATCTAATTACAGATGAATCACTTCATCATACGCTGCTGCACACGCTTCCATAATAGCTTCACTCATAGTTGGATGAGGATGAACCGTCTTTATCATTTCGTGCCCAGTTGTCTCAAGTTTTCTTGCTGATACTACCCCAGCAATCATCTCTGTAACATTGGCACCAATCATGTGGCAACCCAAAAATTCACCATACTTGGCATCAAATATGACTTTAACAAACCCTTCTTTCGAACCACTAGCACTTGCTTTACCACTTGCACTAAATGGGAACTTTCCAACTTTAATGTCGTATCCTGCTTCTTTAGCTTTAGCCTCGGTATATCCTACCGATGCAATTTCTGGCCACGTGTAAGTGCATCCCGGAATATTTCCATAATCCAAAGGAGCTACATGCTGACCACTAAATTTTTCAACACATATAATTCCCTCTGCACTGGCAACGTGAGCAAGAGCAGGACCATGAACTATATCTCCAATGGCATATACCCCTGGAACATTTGTTTGGTAATAATCATCAACCACTACCTTACCATTTTCTGTTTTAA
>JAKMFK010000283.1 GCA_022425465.1 Bacteroidia bacterium
CTACTTTTCAGTTCAGTAGTGATCGGCCTAAATTTAGTACCACAGGGGGAAGTATAGCCTTTGGGAAACAGTTAAAATTCCCGGATGATTATTTTTCATTTAGCACCTCGCTTACCTATCAACGATACGGATTAAAAAAATGGACATCGTTTGGGGCATCTGAACTTGGTTTTACAGATGGTAATGCAAATAATATTAGTATTACAACTACGCTTTCGAGGAATAGTACAAATCATCCGATATACCCTACTGAAGGAAGTTCGTTCCTGGCTAGTTTCCAGTTTACCCCGCCATATTCACTAATCTCAGGTAAGGATTTTTCTGATCCTACAATGTCGCCACAAGAACGATTCCGATGGATAGAACTCGCAAAAACAAAATTTAATGGACAATGGTTCTTGGGAATGGGAAATGGTAAACGAAAATTTGTTATTTCACCTTCTTATCGATTTGGTGCAGTATCCATATGGAATAAAGATGTAGGTTATTCTCCGTTCGAATTGTTTAGAGTTGGGGGAAGTGGCCTATCTAATTTCGTTCTTTATGGAACAGACATTGTATCACAAAGAGGATATGACGAAGGCAGAATTAGTGACCCATTAAGTGGCCAACAAGGACTCCCTATTTACACAAAATATACTTTAGAACTCAGATACCCACTTACGGTTGGGCAGTCCTCAACCATATTCGCTCAAACATTTTTAGAAGCAGGTAATGCTTATAGAAGTATTCAGGAGTTTAGTCCTTTTGATGTTAGGAGAGCTGCTGGTGTTGGTGTGCGTTTATTCTTACCCATGTTTGGACTTCTGGGCGTAGACTATGCTTGGGCCTTAGATGCTGGTGTCTTTGACGAACCCTCTCAATTTCACTTTTTTATAGGTCAGCAGTTTTAAGAGGTTCTATCTTCTGATTAAAGAAGGAAACCAGAATGTGTGCGGATTTTTGATTAGTAGCCAGAGGGACATTATGAACATCACATAATCGCAATAACATGGAAATGTCAACGTCGTGTGGGTGCTTATCCAATGGGTCTCTAAAAAAGATGATGGCGTCCATTTCTCCTCGTGTTACCATAGCACCTATCTCTGCATCTCCACCAAGCGGTCCAGATGCAACTCTTTGAATGTGATCCACGCCAGCATCCATAATCATTTTGCCTGTGGTTCCTGTTGCGATTAAGGTTAATTCTTTTCGCTTGAAAAATTCCATTCGTTGAAGTACAAACGAGACTAAAACAGCTTTTTTGCCATCATGGGCAATTAGTGCAATATTCATGGGTTATGATATAAATTTTTTAAGGTATTCTGTTTTTAAGAGTGATGCAATTTTGTAGCGTTCATCCTTCGTATCTTGGTATAAAGCATCCAGGGTTTCATACACATGATCCAACCCAATTTCTTGACTCCATTCAAAAGGTCCTTTTGGGTATGCTGTGCCAAGCTTCATTCCTAAATCGATGTCTTCTTTACTCGCAGTGCCCTCCTGAACCGTATAATAAGCCTCATTGATTATCATACAGATAATTCTTGGAGTTACAAGTCCAACTCGACTTTTTACAAAACGTGATTTTAAATTGAGTTGATCAAAAAATGTGGTTGCAATCTTTTCATCCTGTTGGGTTATCGCACAACATTCCAAAACATCTCGATTGATAAAAGTAGGTAGGGTATTCATCCCAATAATGGTACACAATGGATTGCTACCTAGTTCGGCATAAAGTTCTTCAAGCTGTATTTTAACAGACCCCACAATAATCAGTTTATCTTTTATTTGATGATATGCTTGTATTTGTTCGGGGCTGTCGTCAAAATCAAGGTCAAATATGATATCATACGTATCAATTTCACTAATTTTGAATGGTATTAATGAATGTCCAGAGATGAGGTTTTTCAGTTCTTCAACTTGATTTACTTGACCTTTAACTGCAATTTTCATTAGAAGCAAATGTAGACTACAATTATAAGAACATGAAAAAAATAATAAACACATCAAATGCACCAGCGGCTATTGGGCCATATAGTCAAGCAGTTTTTGCAAATGACACCCTTTATTGTAGTGGGCAAATTGCATTGGATCCACTCAGTGGGGAATTGGTATTATCCTCTATCGAGGAAGAGACCGAGCAGGTGATGAAAAACATAGAAGCGGTTTTAACTGCTGCAAAAATGAAATTTGAACATGTGGTGAAATGCAGCATATTCATGTCGTCTATGGAACACTACGACGAAATCAATGAGGTCTATGCCCGTTATTTTACTAATAATCCACCAGCTAGAGAAGCGGTAGCTGTGAAAACATTACCCAAAAGTGTGAATGTAGAAATAAGTGTGATGGCTTGTAAATAGGGAGACAAAAAAAGCCCCAATTTGATGGGGCTTTGTGGTGTGGGGCGGGATCGAACCGCCGACACAAGGATTTTCAGTCCTTTGCTCTACCAACTGAGCTACCGCACCTACTTTTATGAAAACATTTGTTTGAATTGGAATTCTTACAAAAGCGGCTGCAAAAATAAGAGGAATGTTTTAATATGGAAACTATTTGTGATGTAGATATTTAAAATAAATCTAACTCATCATTTATTCTATTTTTGAACTTCATCAAGATGCAGTATATCGAACAATTCATATTTGTCATTGTACTTGGGGTTGCCCTATACTTTTTTATCAAAAAGATAAAACAAATTCGAAGAAATATCTTTCTTGGGAAAGATGAAACCATAAATGATCAAAAAGCTCGACGTTGGAAAATCATGACTAAGGTTGCCTTAGGTCAGAGCAAAATGGTTGTAAGACCTGTTGCTGGTTTTTTTCATATCCTGATTTACATTGGATTTATCTTAATCAATATTGAAGTATTAGAAATCCTGATTGATGGGGTTGCGGGGACTCATCGTTCATTATCCTTTCTTGGTTCAGTATACGATACAGCCATTGGATTTTTCGAGATTCTTGCGGTACTTGTATTTATCGCCTGCATCGTTTTTTTAGCTCGAAGGTTTATTGTTAAAATACCTCGATTCCATTCTCCAGAAATGAAAGGATGGGCAACTCAAGATGCTACTTACATTCTACTCATTGAAATTGTTTTAATGGTTGCTTTATTGAAAATGAATGCGGTAGATCAACTATTGCAATCTAGAGGAGCAGATCACTATGTAGCAGCTGGTAGCTTTCCAGTTTCACAGTATTTGACAGGATTTTTCACCCACTATGATACATCTACATTGATTGTTTTTGAGCGAATTTTTTGGTGGTTTCACATACTCGGAATTCTCTTTTTTCTCAATTATGTGCCATATAGTAAGCATTTACATATTTTTTTAGCCTTTCCTAATACGTGGTATAGTCGATTGTCGCCAGCAGGTGAGTTTCAAAATATGCCTGAGATTACCAATGAGGTCAATATGATGCTCGACCCATCCAAGGCTGATCCCAATATGCCACCTCCCGAAAAATTTGGAGTGAATGATGTGACTGATTTGA
>JAKMFK010000287.1 GCA_022425465.1 Bacteroidia bacterium
ATATCAGGCAATTGGGTTTGGTGGAATATGCTACTGGGAGGCATGTTTACTGCAGTATTCTACGCCCAATTATGGAGAAGAAGCGGGGTCGTTACTGACGCCGAATTCATCACATTGCGTTATGCTGGCAAACAAGCCAATTGGCTCAAAAAATTTAAAGCAATATATCTAGGTATTGGCATGAACGCAGTCATACTGGCATGGGTCAACCTTGCCTTGATGGCAATACTCGAAGTTTTCTTTGACCTTCGAGGCATTCAACTTTTTGGTTTCACCTCATTAGCCATGCTACTTGTTGCTGCCTATTCAGCATTTAGTGGTTTGATGGGGGTTGCTCTTACTGATGCTTTTCAATTTTTTATTGCACTTATTGGTTGCATTGTCCTTGCTATTTTAGTTGTAAACTCTGATAAAATTGGCGGAATTACTGAATTAAAAAAAGCTCTGCCTGAACACAGTCTTTTCATCTTACCCAGTATTAGTGAATCATCCCAATCGAAAGATCTTTCCATGGGGCTTGCATCTTTTATTGCCATTGCTGGAATGGTATGGTGGTCGAGTTGGTATCCTGGGGCCGAACCTGGTGGTGGTGGATATATTGCTCAACGGATGTTTAGCACAAAAAATGAAAAACATTCATTCATGGCTACCTTCTTCTTTCAATTTGCTCACTACGGCATTCGTCCATGGCCATGGATTATTGTGGCTCTTTGTTCAGTAGTTCTCTACCCTGATTTGGGAATTGATGATAAAAAACTCGGCTTTGTTATGGCTATGAAAGAGTTCCTTCCTTCAGGAATGCGAGGACTCTTGTTAGTCGCTTTTTTGGGGGCCTATATGAGTACCGTATCAACCCACCTGAACTGGGGAGCAAGTTATGTCATTAATGATGTATGGAATCACCAAAAAGAATCCAGCACCAAAATAGTACGTATGAGTAGATGGGTAACGTTTGGTATTATGGTTTTGGCAATAGGTGTTACCACACAAGTTAAATCCATTAGTGGTGTTTGGGAATTTATCATGGAATGTGGAGCAGGGCTAGGTCTTTTGCTTATGTGTCGATGGTTTTGGTTTCGCATCAATGCTTGGGCTGAGATTACAGCTACTATAACGCCATTCATCGTATATGGCTTACTCAAATTTGTATTTGTACATGATTATCCTATTCTGGGTGAGTCATTATCGAGTAATCCTACCTCATTTTTCATTACTGTTGGAGTAACCACTTGTTGTTGGGTCTTAGTAAGTATGCTTACAAAACCAGATCCTCAAAGTCACCTACAATCTTTTAAAAATAAAATCTATCCAAACGGATTTGAGCAATTTAAAAAGACCCTACCCTATTTGTTTTCAGCATGGATTGGGGGTATCGTTACGGTGTACTCCTTCCTTTTTATGATAGGAAAAATCATCTTCCAAGAATGGGCAGCCTCAGGCTGGTTGTTAGCAAGCTTATTAATTGGTGTATTTGTATTTTACAAATCTGCCAGTAAAGGAGGGTTGCTTGAATCAACAGAAAGCTAGAAATAGGTTACACCTACAAAATCTCATACCACCTACTTGTGGCATTATTCCATTGAAGTACTAGACTGGAATTAGCAGTAATTGAAGCACCTGTAAATGAACCAGATATACTCTCATAACCACATGCATCACCACAACTAAACACAAGTGCGGTATTTGATCTGTTTACAATGTTTATTATCATCCCATGAGGAGGATTATCCTGTCCTGGTTTCCCATCGTGTAAAGTAATCGTTTTACTAGGTCCATTATTTCGATCAATGAATGTGTAATCTTGATTATCTGTAACGTAAGTATAACCGGATGTTGGTGACAATTCTATACTCAGACTTTCCCAACTAGTACCTCCACTAACTTTAGTCAACACTTCTACTTGAGCAAACACAATATTGGTAAGTACCAATAAAGTCATAACCCCAAATAATTTTAAATATTTTTTCATAAAAAAAACCCTCGTTTAATTATTAATTATCTCATACCAGGCACTTGATCCTGAATCCCATTGAATTTTAACACTAGAATTAGCAGTTACACTTGTTACTGAAGAACCATTAATACCATTATATCCAGAAATAGACCCAGTAAAAGAAATAGCATTTGAAGTTCGATTAACCAATACCAAAATCTTGCCCTGAATAGAGGAAGAATGGAGTTCAATTTGTTTTGAGGAACCTGTATTCTCATCAATGACAGTATGATCATCATCATCTGTTGTATAAGTGAAACTCCCAGTGGACGGAGTAAAATTTAATGCTGCTGTTGACCCAGATAAAACTGAGGCATCTCTCCAACTAGCACCCCCATTTTCGCGGGTTAAAACTTCTTGCTGAGCTTGAGCAGTAAAAACACTACACAATAGTAAAATCAGGGTAATTGTTGTGTTGTGTTGTGTTGTCATAATACATGGAGCAAATGAATCGAATCAAAACAAAACACACAAAGCAAACAATATGATATATATCATGAAGCGATATGATATTAAACAACTCTAAAATAATTCAACTGGCACAACCTTTGCCATAGTAGCTATTCCCCGTTATTAAGAAATTTTACGGGCACAATACGACAACATGACATTTGACCATAGATTCAAGCTAGACGGCGACTTTTTGGGTGATGAAGACGGATCAGAAATCATCTCTGTAATTGCTGATAGCGACTTTGAAGATGACAGTACAGGAAATTATCCTGAAAATCTGCCATTATTACCACTCCGAAATACCGTATTATTTCCTGGGGTAGTCTTTCCAGTAACAGTTGGTAGAGACAAATCCATCAAACTAATCCAAGATGCATACAAAGGAGATAAAACCATTGGGGTAATCGCTCAAAAAGATCAAAGCATTGAAGACCCCACAGCACAAGACCTTTATTCCACAGGAACGTTGGCTCATATACTTAAAATGCTGAAAATGCCTGATGGCAACATTACCGTTATCATTCAAGGAAAAAGAAAGTTTACGCTAAAAAATATCACAGATGAAGACCCCTATTTTAGAGGCAACATAGAACCTTTTACTGATAGTAAAGCGGCTAAGGGTGAGGAAACAAACGCTACGATTGATAGCATCCGTGAATTGGCCTCTAAAATTGTAGAGATTTCGCCCAATATTCCCACTGAAGCGAATTTTGCGTTAAAAAACATCAACTCACCCAATTTTTTGGTGAACTTTATTTCGTCTAACCTCAATGTTTCGTTGGATGAGAAGCAAGAATTACTAGAACTTTCTGATTTTAAAAAGAAAGCCAATCGTGTATTGTTCTTCTTAGATA
>JAKMFK010000296.1 GCA_022425465.1 Bacteroidia bacterium
TTGCATCAGATGGGCTTTTTTTATATAACGGATTTGTGTACACAAGAAAAAACCCGCCTATTTTGGTGGGCTTTACAAATGTGTAGTGTAGCGGTTCGGCTTGCTCCCCCTCTTGGGCTCGAACCAAGGACCCTATGATTAACAGTCAGATGCTCTAACCAACTACGACTTTCATTACGAGGTGTTAATACAGTTAGATAATTATTAACTGGCAAAACACTGGCAAATGACAATTAATTTCTTCATTGCTTAATGAGTTTTGCTTTGAATGTTTTGTTATCAGCAATTATAGTGACTAGATAAGTTTGTGAGGCAAGATTTTGTAGCTCAACACCAATCTCAGATTGATTAGAATAATCTTTTTGATAAATGGTTTGTCCAAGTGGGTTTTGAATGATCACATGAATTGATGAGAATTTCTTTTCAAAACTGGCTTTTAAAGACTCAACAAAAGGGTTAGGGTATACAGTTACTTGAAAGCTGTCATTTGGAGCTTCAAAGAGGTATGAGCCTTCGATTGGCTGAACAAACCCCTGATTGATGCTATATCCTTGTGCGAAATGATTCCCAACCACAGAGGCCTGCCCTACAGAAAAAATGATGCCATTACTCGACGATCCACCTCCAACTCCAATGGTTTGGTGGTGGAGTTGTGCGATAGAATTTGTGCTTATTAGCACTAAGAAACAAACAATATTTTTTATCATGGCTATGGAGGGGTGGTTAGTGTGAGCTCATTTCCGTAATACACTCCGTTACAATCCTCTCCATATGCCCTAAAATAATAGGTAGTGTTGGGTTGGAGGTTATACAAATAAGAAGTGTAATCACCATTTAAACTTCCATTTTCAGAACAGACATCTTCACATATTATAGGGACTGTAGGATTTGGGGATGTGCCCCATACCAATCCCCTAGACTTCATTTTTGTAAATGAGATGATGGAAGTATCTACAATTGCTGAATCTGAGGTTACATTATAAGCATCAGTCGATTGAATATCAATTGGAGGAATTAAATTAGGATCTTGGAAACAATAGGTGTCATCTAAATTGTTTGATACATAGATATACCCAAACGTACAATCAAGACCATCATTTACTAGCACAAAGAGATTACAAGGAAAGTCATTAAGATCAAGCTGACTGTTTTCGGTTATATTCATGCTTGTGTACACTTTATGTAAAGATGTAAAATCAATAGTTGAAAGTAAGGGGTTTTTATGTAAACTAAAAGATTGACTGTTGTATACTTTATCTCCTGTTGTGACAAGCTTTGGCGCTTCAAGTTGGTTTAAATTAGTATTGTTACTAACCTCAAAGAGGAAATCTATAGATTCTAATTTTGGAAAATTTATTGATTTTAAGTCTTGATTACTCCATGTTAAGTAATTATTTAAGATTTTTAACTCTGGAAAGTGTATCGATTCTAAGTTTTCAGTATTAATGATGTTTATCTGATGGTAATTTTCAAGAACTGGAAATTGAATACTTTCTACTCTCCCCCCTATTGCAATAATTGGTAGTTTATGGGAACCATTTTCCTTAGTTAAAGATGATGAAACTAAACTTGGAAACAGGACTTCTTTTAAATTTTGACCAGTAATGTTTATTCCACCCATAAGAGAATATTGTAAATGTGAAAATATCACAGATTCTAAATTTTCATTATTTTGAATTTCAATGTTTGACATCAGATTTTGGTTTGTTCCGAAACTAACTTGGGTTAGATTTATATTATTTTGAATTCTAAAATACTCAGTTTCCCAGCCGTATGGTCTGGATTTATAGAATTTATCAAAATTTAGTTGTGTTAAACTGTCATTATTGCTAATATCGAATCTCCAATTACTTTCAGTAAGATTAGATAAATCAAGTTCATTGAGAAGACTATTATTATCAATGCTGCTGTTATCATTAATAATTTCAAGGGATGGTAATAAAAACTTCTCAATGTTATTCCTACTAATATAAAGAGTTCTTATTTCTCTCAATTTTGGGGCATTGAACTCCCTTAATGAGTACTCATATTTTAAACCGAAACGTTCTTGAATTCGATCTAAATTAGGGAAGTTTACAATAACAATATCACTATAGTTGGGCGATGAATATTCCCAATTTAAATTTCTTAAAGAGATTATATTTTGAAATGTAATTTCAGAAGTAGTAGTGATTGTATAATTTTCAGGACTAAAGTTTCCAGACTCAGTAGAAAAATTATAAATATGATTCCTATTTGGGTCTTCATTAGCAATTGCAATTTGATTACCATAAACGGTATCCCCACCAATTGTGGTTACAAAGGGTCTAACAAATAATGAGTCTACAGGAACTCCAACCAAATCCAGTTCAAAAACAGGAGGGACTTCTTTCCAAAACCCACCATCATAATAAGCTTGCTCCACTTTTGGATCTGAAGTTGTAGCTCCACCAATAGTATTATAACATAGTCCAGCGGATGCTATATTTTGAATATTATCAGTTACTATTTCTGCACCAAAGGTTACATCATTAGCAAAAACAATAGCCTCAATGTTATTGATTAAGGTTACATCAATTGAGGAACAATCAGAAATACTCAATACCATAGAATCCTCCAACTCTTCAAGACTGCCACATGAGTCATTTTGTGCTCTTACAGTTAGAGTTACTGATCCAGAGCTAAAATCCTCATTTGTTGGGACATATTTAGGATTAGGGGAGTTGGGATTATCAAAAGTTCCATTTCCACTTGTTGTCCAATAAATGTTAGTTGCATTCCCAACATTTCCTGCTATTTGAAAGATCTCACCAGAACAAATTGTTGCATCAGCACCTGCTTCAGCAGTTGGATAACATGTGCTACAATCCGTAAAACTTATCATCCCTGTAATTGACACAGCATCACATGTTCGTGGTGGTGTTTCAATGGTGTAAGTTGCAGATGACCCATCAATTAATGAGCTATCAGGGATCCCAGAAATTATGATTCTATTTCCAACAATTGAAGAACTTATTCCAGGAGGGAGTCCAGTCACTGTAGCGCTGTTTTGAGAGTTTTCAATCAGATATTCTATGGGATCAATAGGTTCCAATAAGCAAGCACTCATATTTTGTTCCCCAACATCAAGAATAATTTGAGGCGCGGGATCAAAAGTTATTCTTCCATATGCAACTCTATTAGGACCATTTGATTGAGGTACTTGAACTTGGTACTCAAAAGTACTTGTTTGCAATAGTTGTTGTGTAATTTCACCTGATATGATTAATTCATTATTTGTTAGCTCAAAATTTAACCCAGATGGCAGCCCAATTACTGTTACTCCAGAAACAATTTCAGAAAACGAATAAACAATTGGTTCTATTTCAACATTAGCACATACAGATTGGTTATTGGTGCCTGACGATGAAATTAATATTATGCTAGTATCATCTGGAGTAATGACGGTGATGTCCCAGCTTGTACCATTCCATATCCATTGAAGATAATCTCCATTTTCAACTCCATCAGGAAGCTCAAATGCAAAATCATCCCCATCCTCACCATCTTCTCCTTTAAGTGAGTCTATAAAATCTTGTTCTGTTCCTGTATTGCCTAGTGCCAACCAAACTTCATAAGCTGAATCCCCATCATCTCCTGGATCACCAGGGTCTCCATCATCCCCAATTAGTGAATCAATAAAATCTTGTTCTGTTCCTGTGTTGCCAAGATCTAACCATATTTCATAGGCTGATTTTCCATCAATTCCTTGAACGCCAGACCCAGGACTGTATAATGCAAATGGGACAGCAGTAAGTACTTCATTACTGAT
Organism: Bacteroidia bacterium; assembly: GCA_022425465.1. GTDB lineage: Bacteria > Bacteroidota > Bacteroidia > NS11-12g > UBA9320 > UBA9320. The sequence goes on from JAKMFK010000296.1 coordinate 3,791, forward strand.
TAGCTCAAAACCTGTGCAGGAACCAGTCTTATCTAACTCAACCATCAATGACTTTGAATCTGAGGTCCATGCGATATCATTCCAACCATTAAAACTAACCTGTTGGCCTGTACCAATCACTTCATTAACCATTCCAAACAGATCAGTTGTTGTGACAACATATTCTTTATACTCCTCATTACCAAAAGCATCTAAAACTGTAAAGGCTAAACATATTTGTGTATTAACTAATGGGGATTGAACATTGTTCACTCCAGGCAGTTCTTCAACATTTGTATCAAGTATTAGTGCCTGATAACTAATTCCATTTCTACTTTGTTGTGCAAACAAAAAATTTGCTGAAGCAAAAAGGATTAATAAGAGTGAAATTTTACTTTTCATTCTTCATTAATTATTAGTTCAACATCCACTCTACGGTTTAAGTCATATAATAATTGACTAAATAATAAAGTCTCACCCATTGGATTTACCTCAAACAAATCAGGGCTAACTCCCATTTCAATCAAAACATCAATCACACTTTGAACCCTTTGAATTGATAAGGCTTGGTTTAATGATGTGTTTCCAGTGGCTGAATCAGCATAGCCACTTACCTTTATTTTAAAGTTTGGATTTTCTTCAACATAAGAAGATAACTCCTCAAGCTTTGTATAAAAACTTCTTGAGACTTTAGATTTATTTTTTTCAAAAAACACAGCCACCAAACCAAAAGGATATTCAATAGATTCATTGTTGATGATTGTGATATTTGAATCCCCTTCATTTGTAATAGTCTCTTCATCTTTTTCTTCTACTTCTTCCTTTTCTTCCTCTTCTACCTCATCTTCTTCTTCAGGAGCCTCTTCTTCTTTTTTAGGAGATTTTAAACGTATAATTAATCCAAAATTTTGAGATAAAAAGTTAAGACTTTCAGGACCTTGTTCTCCAAGTTTTATACTTTGTTCAATTGAATAGCTGGCAAGGATAGTCCACATAGATGCATCTTTAATCTTTAAAGTTGCTTGACCCCCAAAGTTTTGCCATAACCCATTAAATTCTTTTTCAGATTTAAGTCTATATTTAGAACCTCCAATTTGTTGTTCTCCAAACATTAACGTAGATAGTCCTGCTTGGGCCTTGATATTAATCCTGTCATTAATTTTAAGAATATTTGTATTTACAAATAAACCACCATACAATGCATTCCAATTGTATGCTTGATCTTGATTACCTCCTGTAGCATTGTGTTGCTGTAATTTTATCCCATAAGTGAATGGAGAAGAAAATAATGTATCAAGTTGTATTTTCAAATAGCCAGCTAAGTCAGCTTTAACATTTGGATTTGAGGCATTAGAGGAGTTTTCATAATTATAATTAGAATAACTAAGGCCACCTTCAATTTCAACGGTTTGTGAATGAAGGTAAGTTGTTAGCAAAACAAAAAACAAAATTTTTTTGCCCATTCTCAAATATAATTATTAACTGGCAATTAACTGCCTGTACTGCTTACAGCCGTTGCTCCTGCATCTGTATAGACGTCTCCTACACTTACAAAAACAGTTGCTGAAAGCGGCGCGTTGTCATACACATATCGCACATAGGCAGTTGCTGTTTTACTTCTAGATTCTGGGGCTGTATGTGCAAAACTACCTGTATCTATCCAACGCTCTCCAGAATTGGTTCCTGGACTCTGTGTCCAGATTAGCTCCGTGTTATAGTTACAGCCCGTTCCTGCTGTAACATCGGCTTGCAATTCTTGTAAGGTGGGCAGGCGTGCCCCTGCAGCTTCTACCAATTCCAATGCGCGGGCATAGGTCACCAAACCTGAACAATCCACCCCGTCAGGCTGACTAAAACCAGTTACATCTGTACTGGTTTTATGCGACCCTGTATGATCAATAGGCCGATCGGCAGAATACCCACTTTCTACAATCTCATCAAACTGAGAAAAGTAGCTAACATCCCCAAGTAGTGTGATTACAGGTGGGGGTATTCGGATTTGAAAGTTGTCGATGGCTGCATCTGAAAAAGAACTATCTCCACGAGCTCTGTGGAATCGAAGATGAATAGCGCTACCCAAATAGCTTGAAATGTCAACCTCTGCTGTAAGCCACTGAGTACTTTGGTTCCCATCTCTACTCCATAGCGTGGTTCAAGTATCATCCGATTCTTGTACTTGCAACGCTAAGCTCCCAAAATTTTCATGACTGTTTACCGTTTTCTTCATATGGTATTGAAATTTGACCTCTGCACTCGTTACTGCACTATTTATTTCAAAAGGGTCTAAAAGAAGATTGGCTGTTTGCCCTGAAGCGCCTGGACTGTCTGTGTAGATATATTGGGTGCCATCAGCCGCTTCATTAGGGCCAGTTGCACTAGAAAATGTGGCTCCTGAATTCCTTGTCCAGTTAAAATCATCAGCTGTGTCTTGGGTAAAATCCCCTAACCCGTCTTCAAAGCTTTCGGTATAGGGAAGCGTAATCTGGGTTTGGGCTTGCCCCAAGGCAAGGCCAAATAAGAAACAAAAGGGTATAAAAAAACTTGTGGTATTGTATAATAAATTCATGATAAGTAAGATTTGAGTTTGATACAAAGTAAAGGATTTTGTTAGTAACTCCCCCTTTCCAAATTCGGAATCAGGCCGTGGGGAGTCGTTCCCGTTTTGTAACGAGATAGACCCCGACCAAAACAAAACCGATGGCAAGCCATTTGGTGGCATTCATTTGATCAGCACCCACA
>JAKMFK010000002.1 GCA_022425465.1 Bacteroidia bacterium
AGGCAAGAGAAATCTTCCAGTGTGATTTGGAAGATAACTTTGATGTATTGATAAATCAAGAGTTTCAGTTTGATGTTGGGGCACCAATACCTGTTTTAAAAGTAAGGGGTGATAACAAAGGTTTATCCCATACCATTCGTATTACTGAGGATGAGTTTGCTACGGGTTCTAATAAGACATTGGTGAACTTCCAAACTTATCATTACATCGTTTTATCTTACGCAGCTGGAGAGAGTAATACACGACCTTATTTACCAGGTCGAAAAATTAAAAAGTTCAGTGCATCCCCACACAAACTTGAGCCAAAATTTGGAGGTTCAAGCGTGCCATCATTTTATGGTGATGGACCAGAATTACAACGATTATCTGGTAAAGGAAACGGAATGAATGAGTTAGAATTGAAACCAGAGGTAGTTGAGGAAATCCTTAAAAATAATTCTGTAGCCAATCCTATTTATGAAAACGGAATGGGTCCGGTTGATATTAAAGTTATCGATCCACTTAAAATACCATTAGGTGAATTCGAGTTATCTCTTGTTCCGAAAGGAGTCACGAATATCACAGGAAACGATGAAGATAGTTTATGGGCTGACAGTACTGCATGGATATTGACAAACTTAACTACTGGGGAGTCTGTAACTTCAGATACAAGTTTAGCCTATGAAAATGAACAAATTATATTAGCCTCAACCACAGGAAAAAGTATTCTTGATTGGGGAATGGCTGTGACAATTAGTCAAGTAGCTGCTCCAGGAGTAGATCCCGTTCGGAATTTAGATAATGGGTTTATTGATTGGTCAGTTACCTTTTCCGATCCAAGTAATGAATGGTTGTCTGCTGTTCGAGATAACGATGCAGGAAATGCGAGACAGTTTGGAGCTTATGATTGGATTCGTTCTGGTATGAATGGAAGATTAGAAGGATTTAATGATCCTTCGTTCCATGATTATGCATCAGGAGGATATGCACTTGATCCAGACGCAAAATATGAGGCCATTTGGGAAGGACGAATAGCTCCAAATAGACTAGTTTCAAATACATCTGAAGCGGTTGCCCCAGGTAGACCACAAACGTTAGTTCAGCCAATGACTTTTGGATATCAAGCTATGCAGGGTATTGGACTCGATAAATTAAGTAGTGTTGATATCGTTCTGACACCTGATGAATCCAAATGGAGCGAGTGTGTTATGTTAGAGTTGGGTGAAGATCAAGGACTAAACCAAGGTCAAACTGAGAAATTCTCATTGAGAACAGGTACGCTTTCATACAGAGGAAGCGATTTGAAAGCAGGTAAAACTATTTTCCCAGGATATGCTATCAACGTAAATACTGGTGAAAGATTAAATATTATGGTTGGGGAAGATTCTTATCAACGTAGTGAAAATGGACGAGATATGAAGTGGAATCCAACAGATAGAAATGATGTTTTCAATGGAAGTTATGCCTCTTTTGGAGGAAGACATTTTATCTATGTTATGGGGTCACATAAAGGAATAGCAAGTTCTATTCATCCGAAACTTCCAATTTATGATAGAGGAGAGGAGTATTACAATATGTTGACATCAATGACTCCAGCTAATCGAACATCAACACTAACCAAGATATTCCAGAATTGTGATTGGGTGATTCCAGCATTGATGGCACCTGGTAAATCATTGGTTGAAAATGAGGATGGTATACCTGTTCCTCCTAATGAAGTTAAAATTAGACTTCGTGTGGGGATGCCTTACGGTGTTACTCCAGAAACTGTCGATGTAAATGAAGGCCGACCCAAATATAAATTTAGTACTGAGGATATCTATAACGACATTAATGATGAGAATGGTAGAAAAGCATTAGATATGGCAAACATTGTCCCTAATCCATATTATGCGTTCTCTGGATATGAAGGAAGTGCAATTGATAATAGAGTGAAGCTAACCAATTTACCAGAAAAATGTGAGATATCAATTTATACATTAGATGGTGCTTTAGTGAGAAGAATCAAAAAGGATGATATAACCACAGAATTAGACTGGAATTTGAAGAACAATGCGAATGTTCCTGTTGCCAGCGGTTTATATATCATTCATATTGATGCTGGAGATTTAGGAGAGAAAATTTTGAAATGGATGGGAGTAATGAGAGAGTTAGACTTAGATTCATTCTAGGACCAATAAATTAGAAAACAAATTAATGAAAAAAATAATCATATTAGCAATCATTCTATCTGCATCAACAGCTATTTTAGCTGGCAACCCAGATAGAATCGGACAAGCAGGAGCTACTCAATTAAACATTAATGGTTGGGGTAGAAGTTCTGGCTGGGGCTGGGCCTCGGTAAGTAGTGTCAAAGGATTGGAATCTATATACAATAATATTGGCGGCTTAGCTCATACGGATAACACTGAAATTATATTTTCTCGAACTTCTTGGTTAATGGGCAGTGATATTAGTATTAATACATTTGGATTTGCTCAAAATCTTGGAGGTTCTGGTGGTTTAGGAGTTAGTATCATGAGTTATGATATGGGAGAGATACCTATAACTACATACGAACAACCAGATGGTGGTATTGGAACTTACAAACCTAGATTTACTAATATCACAGCTGCCTACTCCAAACGATTTACTCAGGAAATTTCAGGGGGCATTGGTGTTAAAGTCTTTTCAGAATCAATTACCAATGCGAAAGCACAGGGTGTTGCATTAGATGCAGGAATTCAATACATCACAACACTGCGTAAGACAGATAAAATTAAAAAGAATGATGTGAAGTTTGGTGTTTCACTTAAGAACATCGGACCAGATGCTAGGTATGCTGGAGATGGTTTGTCCACTAAATTACAAAATCCGACAAAAGGAGTGGAGTACACGGTGAACCAAAGAGCGGCTAAATTTAATCTACCCACATTAATGAATATAAGTGCATCTTATGACTTAAGATTAGATAAGAACGATGAAACTTATTTTCATCGATTTACCCCTGCATTCACATTTACAAATAATGCTTTTGCCAACAACCAGTTCACATTAGGTGCTGAATATGGATATAAAAGTATGTTTCAGATCAGAGCGGGGTATGCATATGAAGATGGAATAACGAGCTACGAAACTCGAGTGAACGCATTTACTGGAGTTATGGGAGGATTTACTTTTGAAGTACCTCTTAAAAAAGGATCTGCCAATACTTTTGGTCTAGATTATTCATATAGACATTCTAATCCATTTGGTGGATCGCACTCTTTTGGAGTTCGGTTAAGTCTAGGAGAATAGTCTATTTAATTATTAAGAATTTAACTTATGTCCCCACACTTTGTTGTGGGGCTTACTTTTTATAAAAAATGTCAATAAATTACGTTTCACAAGAAGGATATGATTCGCTCAAAGATCAGATAGCCCACCTTGAAAAAGTAGAGCGAAAAAAAATAAGCAACCAAATTGCTGAGGCTAGGGATAAAGGTGATCTCTCTGAAAATGCCGAATATGATGCTGCCAAAGAAGCTCAAGGACTTCTAGAAATGAAAATTTCAAAGCTTAAGAATACCCTTGCCAATTCTCGTGTGATTGATCCAAAAGATTTGGATTTGAGTAAGGTGAATATTCAGACTAAAGTTAGATTGATGAATAAGAAATTTAATAAGGAAGTCACCTACTACATTGTTGCTGAAAGTGAATCAAACCTCAAAGAGCATAAAATTTCAGTAAAATCTCCCATTGGGGAAGGCTTAATGGGGCGAAAAGTAGGAGACATCGTAGATATTCAAGTTCCTGCTGGCGTGATCCAATTTGAAATTTTAGAAGTTAGTTTGTAATGACAATTTTTGAAAAAATTGTAGCTGGAGAAATTCCCTCATACAAGGTGGCTGAGACTGAAAATTATCTTGCATTTTTAGATGCTTTTCCGTTGAGAGAGGGGCATGTTCTTGTTATCCCTAAATCACCAACAGATTATATCTTTGATTTGAATGATCGAGATTTATCAGAACTTCACTTATTCTCAAAGAAAGTAGCTAAAGCTATGAAAGCTGTTTTGCCATGTAACCGAATTGGTGTAGCAGTTATTGGATTGGAAGTACCCCATGTTCACATCCATTTAGTGCCTATTGATAGTGTGGGAGATATCGATTTTTCTAAACCTAAGATCGAAGTGGATTCCAATCGAATGCATGAAATATCATCGTCTATCTACCGAGCCTTTCAAGAATTAGATTAAAATCTATTTGATTTTATCTGGATTTTTTGAAACGAAACTACTCCAACTATCAAATTTTGTTGTGTTGTTGTCTTGACCAGGCTTGTATGAAAAATAATGGCATATAGCAATAGCTAGAGCGTCTGTAGCGTCAAACTTTGAATGTAGTGTTTCTAGAT
>JAKMFK010000007.1 GCA_022425465.1 Bacteroidia bacterium
ATACCATAAGCAAGGGCAACAAAATACATGTCAAATATCCCACACTTGCTCAAGACGTGAAAGTTGGGGAACGGGTATTATTGGATGATGGTAAACTTGAATTGGAGTTTACTAAAATTGTGGATGAGAAGAATGTTGAAGCTAGGGTAATTAATGGAGGATATTTGAGTTCGAATAAGGGGTTTAATCTCCCATCTTCAAATTTATCTGTAGATAGCTTAACCGAGAAGGACAGGAAAGATCTAGAATTCATCATGAAACATGATTTTGACTGGATAGCTTTATCATTTGTTCGAGAGGCAGATGACATTCATAATCTTCGTAAGATATTAAATGATAATGGAAGCCAAGCAAGAATAATTGCCAAAGTAGAGAAACCACAAGCTGTTGACAATATTGATGAAATTATACTAGCGACCAATGCAATTATGGTTGCGAGGGGAGATCTAGGAGTAGAGATGCCCATGGAAGAAGTTCCCATGATTCAAAAGCGAATTGTTTCAAAATGCATTCAAGCTAGTAAGCCTGTAATAATAGCCACTCAAATGATGGAGAGCATGATTGTTTCACCAACACCTACTCGAGCTGAGGCTAATGATGTGGCTAACGCCGTAATGGACGGAGCAGATGCGGTAATGCTTAGTGCAGAAACTTCTGTGGGGGAGTATGCATTAAAAGCAGTACAAGCGGTAGAAAAAATATTAGGAAGTACAGAAAGTGGTTGGGACATCTATAACAAAATTAAAAAGCCAAACCCAGCATCTCCCTCTTTCTTGAGTGAGCGAATTTGCTACGCAACAGTTAGTATGAGCCAGGGTATTGGGGCAAAAGCCATTCTATCGATGACCCAGACGGGTTATACTGCCTATAAAATAGCCAGTGGTCGTCCAAATTGCGATATTTTCATTTTTACAGCAAATAAAAAGTTGCTAACCAGATTGAGTTTGGTATGGAACGTGAGAGCATATTATTATGATAGTAAAACCAATACGGATGATACCATTAAAGGAGTTATAGGCATGTTGGTCGATGATAATCTGCTAGAAAAAGGCGATGTAGTGATCAATACAGCTGCTATGCCTGTAGTAGAAAATCGAAAAACAAATGCACTAAAAATTAGTATTGTTGAATGAGCGAAATAGTTAATCGTGTTCAAGCAAGTGGGATTATTACCCTTGATCTGGAGGAATTAATTCCAGAAAAAACCCAGTCATTTATTGATATCAAAGATCAATTATTCCAAGGATTAATTCTAAAGGAAAAAGATTTTCGAGCGTGGGTAAAGGAACATGATTGGGTGCAATATAAAAACCATGATGTAGCAGTACATTGTAGCGTAGATGCGGTGGTCCCAACATGGGCCTACATGCTAGTTGCTACAGCCCTGAGCTCTTCAACTTCCTCTGTTTACTTTACATCACCAGAAAACCTGAACGCAATGATTGCAGAACGTGCGGTATCTCAACTAGATGTTGCTCAATATGCGGATAGTAGAATTGTCATCAAAGGGTGCGGAGATCGTGATATCAGCAACCATGCATACGTGCAGTTAACCTCTAAATTAGTACCCATTGCCAAATCGGTGATGTTTGGAGAGCCTTGCAGTACGGTTCCTGTTTACAAGAAAAGATAAGAGACTTAAGTAAATCGGGTTAATCCCCCAATTCCTCATAAGCATCAAAGTTCATGTTGCGTTCGCCATCAATGTATTGGGTTACGAATGCATCGGTGACACCAATGCGTTTAATGTCGTTACTAAATTGAACGGCATCTAATAAATTTTCAAAATGACCGATAACATAGCGTTTTTTGCCGTCAATTTCTTCGGCTCGAACAGTTTTTAGTTTATCGTTAAACGAGACTAAATCAAGGTATTGATAGAATCCCATTTGAACTTGATATACTGTGCCATCGGGCAATTTCGTGGTTGGGATGGTTTTTTCTAATTCAACATAACGTAATTGCTCTAATTTTACTTGTTCTGCTAATTTTTTTGCAGCTAATTCAGATGCTTTTAGTTGAGCGTTAAGTTTGGCTATTTCGTCGTTGAGTTCTTTTACTTTTGCATCGTGCTTATTGAGCATTTTTACCCATTTTTCGGGGTTCTTTTTGTACGTTCTAATCTCCTTTTTAAGTGCTCTTTTTTGTGTTTTGGTCAGTTCTTGAGCTTGAACAGTATTGTTAAAAAAGAATCCAAGTGTTACTAGAATAACTAAAAAATTTCTCATGATCGTTTTATTTTATTTTAGACAAAGCTATAATTTAGGTTCCATGATATTCTGATAAGATATGTGAATAACTAACTTTGCATATACTTTAATGTACAATGGAATATAGAATAGAAAGGGATAGTATTGGTGAAATCCAAGTGCCTGCAGACAAATATTGGGCAGCTCAAACGCAACGTTCGCTTGAAAATTTCAAAATTGGGAATCAAAAAATGCCCACTGAAATCATACGAGCTTTTGCCGTTCTAAAAAAATGTGCGGCTATGACCAACCACGAGTTGGGAGTATTATCTGAACAAAAGATGAGTTTAATTGCTCAAGTTTGTGATGAGATCATCGCTGGCGATTTAGACGATCAATTTCCACTGGTCATATGGCAAACCGGGAGTGGCACACAGAGCAATATGAATGTCAATGAGGTGATTGCTAATCGGGGTCATGTATTAGCTGGAGGTAAACTATCGGATACAGAAAAAGTATTGCACCCCAATGATGATGTAAATAAATCCCAAAGTAGTAATGATACTTTTCCAACTGCAATGAGTATTGCGGTATATAAACAGATGGTGGATTTTGCAATACCTGGGCTTCAGGTTTTGAAAGATTCATTCAAAAAGAAAGCAAGAGACTTTAAGGATGTGGTTAAAATTGGTCGAACTCATTTTATGGACGCCACACCCTTAACACTCGGTCAGGAGTTTTCGGGCTATCGAAGACAATTGGAGCTAAGTATCAATGCCATTGAAAATGCCATGATAGGTGCTCAAGAAATTGCCCTAGGTGGAACAGCAGTGGGTACAGGTTTAAACACACCCAAAGGATATGCTGAGTTAGTTGCCAAAAAAATCAGTGCTGAGATGGCGATGCCATTTCGTTCTGCTGAAAATAAATTTGAAGCATTGGCTGCTCATGATGCCATGGTTGAACTCCATGGTTCTCTCAAAAGAGCTGCTGTCAGTTGTATGAAGATTGGTAATGATATTCGGATGTTAAGCTCTGGTCCACGAAGTGGTATAGGAGAGATCATTATTCCTAGCAATGAACCTGGTTCTTCTATTATGCCTGGCAAGGTGAACCCGACACAATGCGAAGCACTTACTATGGTGTGTGCCCAAGTTATGGGTAACGATGTTGCGGTCAGTATAGGGGGTAGCAATGGGCATTTTGAGCTCAATGTATTTAAGCCTTTGATTGCAGCCAATTTGCTCCAAAGTGCACGAATAT
>JAKMFK010000019.1 GCA_022425465.1 Bacteroidia bacterium
GGACCCAATCCAGTCCATTCGCTATTTCGATGACCAATAATTAGTTGATCATCCGCCATTTTATAAAGTAGTTCTTTAAGTGCGTCTATGCTATTCATTGTGTTTTAATTTATAGTTATACTTTGTCTGTGGGTTTGCTTCCTCGTTCTTTAAAGGCATTAATTCGGTCAATGACTTTATAGGTGGCAGGATTACGATATATTTTTTCAGGTGCAGTGCTAAATATATCATCATCTGAATATTCAGTAGCAGAAATACAACTACTCGGCACTACCCAAATATTCGAAGTAACTTCTCTTCTTGCATATTGTTCTTTTGCATACAAGAGAGCCATATCGGGATTTGGTGCGTGTACAATTCCAACGTGTTTGTGTTGAGCTCCTCGTTTATTCTGATGAAATACTTCAAAAGTTTGAAAATGAGCCAAACCTTCCATGTCAGATTTATCTCCAGTTTGCTGAATCTTTGCTCGTGTAATACGAGGGTCTATTGATTCTATTGTTTGATTACTTTTTTTGTCCATGATTGTTTTCTAGTTTTTAAATAATATATGCCCACAGGTAGCTCAGCTACATCTAGTGTGTTGTTGCCTTGGATAATTTTATGAGTGGCTATTCGTTTTCCCAGTGTGTTGTAGATATCTAACGTGTTTGCTTCGGTTGATTCAATGGTGATGTTCTGTTGAAATGGATTGGGATATATCGAAACATTTTCATCCAAAGTGTGAATACCCAAGCTTTTAGGTTGCATTACTAATTCAAGATTATCTAAATACAAGCTACTATTAGGTCCCCGAACACTATCTGTTTTACCTGAATAGAAGATGAGACCAGCACTATCTGCGGTTGCAGTACCAGAGTAATAATTGATTGGGAAAGCAAAAAATGTCCACTCGTTAGCAGCTGATAGGTAGAAATTGTCATTAGACTTGTACTTTCCTTTTTCCCAAGTTCTTAAATTAATTCTGGCGGTATCGTCTCCATCTGGCAAGTACTTGTAATAGCCTTGTAGGTATTTGAATGTATCAATTGGAAAGTGTGGAGTGTAATAATCATTATTTTCAGTGCCCAAATAGCAATATCCATACCTTAGATTTCCTGAAGAGTTTGAATAGGCATTTTTAACAAGTAGAGAATTTTCTCCCATAAAAACATCTGAGTCTGTTATGTTAAAAACGGTAGGTTCATACAAAAAAGAGTAGCTTCTCTCATATGAAACTAGTTCTATGGTTCGCCACCCAGCAGGGTATTTAACTCCAATATTTTGCCAATCTTCAAACCCGTGATTAAAAATGTCTTCTTGTCGTTCATTTAGATTAGTAAAATGAATATCATCAAAAATCACAAATCCGTTTCCATCTACTCCATAGTCAGCATAAGAGTATAGATTAATCCATACGCTATCGGCAGTTCTTGACGAGGTCCATTCTATGGGTACAGAATACCTAAGCCATTCATTGTTACTCTTTCCTGTGAATCGGAAGTCAACCTTGCCTTTGTATGTTCCTTTTTCTCTAAATATGGCATAAACTCGTGCTGTGTCTCCTTCTGCTAAATCATATTTTGCCCAAAAACATAAACTCAATGGTTCACCATTAAAAGCTACTCCATCATAACCATTTTCATTATCTTCATTAAAAGCATATGAACGATAACCTCGGGAGTTTGGAACATAAGTATTAGAAAGTTTTAGTGCATATTGACCTTCTTTGGCATCCGATGTTCGTTCTGCGTTCCTTACTGTGGCAGTCATACCAGTGGGCTTATAGTGATCCTTTACTCTCCAATTTTCAAAATCACCATTGGGAATGTTTTGGGCATTTACGAATAAAATGGCATTTAAAAGACACGATAAAATGACAGTATGTTTCATGATATGTAATTTATTAATATGCATAAAGTTCGTAAAATAAATTGACTTTACCAATTAAGGACTAGTATGTAGTTGTATTATGCGTATGGAGTAACGTACTCATCTTGCTTGCTTTTAATTGCATTGGCTACCCATTTGCCATTTTCTTCGGCCATTCTTCGAACAGCAAGTCGCTCGGCATTACATGGTCCATCACCATTTATAACACGTTTGAATTCATCCCAATCAGGTTCAGTGTAGTCCCATAGACCAGTTTCTTCATTCTTCTTTAGATTTGGGTCAGGTATGGTTAATCCAAGGTCCCAAATTTTTGGGACATACATGTCTAAGAACTGTTGTCTCATAGCGTCATTGCTAGCCATTTTTACCTTCCATCTCATCAATGTTTCGGTGTGAACAGATATTTTATCATTAGGTCCAAAAAAGTGCATAAGTGGTGGCCACCAACGATTCATAGCTTCTTGTACCATTTGTCTTTGTTTTGATGTTCCAGTTGCTAAGTGCACTACATTATCGTGACCATATTTCAAGTGAAACGATTCTTCATAACAGATACGCTCCAATGCACGACAATAGGGACCATAAGACCCTTTGCTATTAGCCAGTTGGTTGACAATAGCTCCAGCATCAACGAGCCATGCAATGACTGCACTATCAGCCCAGGTTTTTGCTGGGTAATTGAATATGTTTGAATATTTTGATTTTCCGGTGATTAGATCATTCATCATATCTTCTCTGCTTTTTCCTAATGTTTCGGCAGCAGAATATAACAACTGAGCATGACCAACTTCGTCTTGAACTTTAGCCATTAACGCTAATTTTCTTCTAAAACCAGGAGCTCTTGTAATCCACGTTCCTTCAGGTAAAGATCCAATTATTTCAGAGTGAGCATGCTGTTCAATCATTCGGATAAGTTGTTTCCTATACATGGCTGGCATCCAATCTTTTGGCTCAATTTTCTCGCCACGATCAATTCGTGCTTGAAATACAGCTAGTAATTCAGGAGTTTCTTCTACTGAAGTAAATTTTTCGTTGGGGTCTACGTATGCGTTTCCGTACATAATATTTATAATTTATTTTTTATTAAACCACTAAGTATAAAGTCACTTAGTTTTTCTGCGATTTGGGTTGCGTTGAGTTTACCTTGAGGATTGTACCATTCTACAATCCAATTCACGCTTGATAATACAGTAAGTGTAGCAAATTTGATGTCACTTTCGTTAAAACGACCTTCGTCTATTCCAGTTTGTATAATCTTTCTAATTCCATTTTCGTAGGAATTTCGCTTTTCAATAAACTTGCTAAGAGATTCGCCGGTTAGATTTCTCCAATCTCGTAAAAATATAATTGCTGAATCTAAATGACTTGTAAGTATCTGAACATGCTCTTTTATAGCCATTCGTAGTTGCTGTTCTGCATCAAAATAAAGGGTGTTTATTTCTTGAATTGCTCGATCAAATTTACTAGCCATATCAAAACAAGTAAGTTTCAATATGTCTTCCTTTGATGAAAAATGACTATACAAACTTGCTGGCTCCATTTCCAAAGATTTAGCAATATCACGAACTGAAGTTGCGGCATATCCCTTCTTTTTGAGAACAGCCTGAGCAGATTGTAAGATTTGTCTCTTTCTTTCAGTCATTTTAAACAACAAACTAACGTTCGTTAGGCAAATGTAGCGATTTTAAAGTATATTCCAAAATTAACAGCAATTTTGACTATTTTAAAATTCACAAAGAGGGTGAATTCTGATTGCATATTTTCTATATTTGGCATGTGAAATTTGGTAAAGTAGAAAACCCTGAAATGTATCCTCATGACTTACCCAAAGATCATACAGACACCAAAATAGTTTTAGCAACTGAAGACAAACAATCACCAAAGGTATTTATAGGGTGTCCTCGTTGGGCCAAAGCTGAACTTAAAGGGTTCTACCCAAAAGGAGTAAAAGATGAGTTATCGTATTATTCAAGCCAGTTTAATGCGATAGAATTGAATGCGTATTATTATCGAATTTTTCCCCCTTCAGTGGTTGAGGGGTGGTGTGAACGATCATCTCCAGATTTTATGTTTTTTCCTAAGGTCCCTCAACTTATTAGTCAATTTAGACGACTAAAAAATTGTGACGATGCGTTGAATGATTTTTTTGTTTCAATATCTCATTTTAAAGAAAAGTTAGGTACTGTATTTCTTCAAATGAATGACAACTACGGTCCGCATAATTTTCAAGATTTGGCTCTATTTGTACGAAATTGGCCAAAGGACTTACCCTTGTCTGTAGAGTTAAGAAATTCGGGGTGGTATTCTGATTCTTATGTAGTTGACGATCTTTGTGCTATGCTTCAAGAAAATAAAGTGAGTCACACTATTACAGACACGTTAGGCAGAAGGGATTTGATGCATATGCGGCTAACTAATTCTTCCTGTTTCGTGAGATTTACAGGGGCAAATCACTCATCAGATATTACACGTATAGATGAGTGGTATGATCGGTTGACAGCATGGAAAGGTCAAGGGATTAATCAAATTAATTTTTTTGTACATCAAACCATCGAAAAGGACTTACAAATGCTGTCTGCTAGGTTAATAAACAAGATTAATGAAGGATGGGGGTATAAACTCAATATACCTGGATCGCCTCAAGTTTCTTTATTTTAAATGAAGACCTATAGGGCAGTGGTCGCTTCCAAAAATTTCATTGTGAATGGTTGCATCGTGGACCTTATTGGATAAGGATTTTGATGCAAGAAAGTAGTCAATTCTCCACCCTGCATTATTCGCTCGAGCGTTAAACCGTGCACTCCAAAAACTATATTTAACTTCTTCAGGATACCTTGTGCGAAAGGTATCGAATAAGCCAACATCTAGAATTGTATTTAAACCATCAATTTCAGTTTGTGTATATCCACTAGTCTTATTGTAGTTACTTTTATCATTTTTCAAGTCGATGGATTGATGAGCTACATTGAAGTCTCCCGTTACGATGATGGGTTTGATCTGTTCCAACTTAGACAAATAGTTTGCAAATGCTTGATCCCAAGTAGATCTGTACTCAAGTCTTTTCAGACCAGCACCACTATTAGGCACATAAACATTGATCAAGTAGAAATCAGCGTATTCAGCAGCAATTACTCGGCCTTCTTGGTCATGTACCTCAATTTGAATGTCTGTGGTCACTTGTATGGGCTTTTCTTTAGATAAGATGGCTACACCACTGTATCCTTTTTTAACTGCAGAATTGCTATAAATAGAATAGCCAGCAAGATCAATTAGAGCTTCTTGAACTTGATCATCTTGAGCCTTCGTTTCTTGAATACAAAAGATATCGGCATCGAAATCTTGGATGATATCAATCAATCCTTTTTTAACTGAAGCCCGTATTCCATTAACATTCCATGATATTATTTTCATAAGGTAATTTTAATAAATTGCTAGGATTTTTTCTTTGTTTTTTCCGATGAGTATTTCATCGTTGGTTGCTTTTCCAATAATTGCTTGACCAATTGGTGATTTAATAGAAACGACATATATAGCTGTTTCATCGACATCAATTTTTCCTAATGCAACAGAAAGGTATAGCATTTTTTTATTGGTTTCAATTAGAGCACCTAATTGAACAGAATCACATGGTTTTGATGCATTAATTTGATTAAGGATACTCATTTCCTGATTTAAATTGAAGAACTGACGATTGAGTCGATTCAATTCTTCATGACCCATGGCTCGGGCTGTTTCAAATTTATTGCCAGCAGTACTACTTTGTTCTCCTTCTATTGATT
>JAKMFK010000024.1 GCA_022425465.1 Bacteroidia bacterium
AACATTTAGAAAAAATAGGTGTTGATTTTAAAAGTCAAGATAATCAATGGTTAATGGATGCTTCTGGTTTTGAGTTGAAGGCTAATACCCTTTTTGATACCTATAATGATCACAGAATGGCCATGTGTGTAGCTCCTCTCTCATTATTAAAATCCATTCGTATTGATGAAGAAACAGTCGTGAAAAAATCGTATCCAAATTTTTGGAAAGATCTAGAAAATATTGGATTTGAAATTGAGTACCTTTGAACCGTGAATTCTTTTGGGAAACATATCATTCTTACTTCCTATGGAGAATCCCATGGTAAAGCTGTAGGTGTAATACTCGATGGATTTCCAGCTGGGTTTGAAATAGATATGTCATATATTCAAAGTCAGTTGGACAGAAGAAAACCTGGGCAATCTGCTTTAACAACTTCAAGAAAAGAATCTGATTTAGTAGATGTTCAAAGTGGTGTTTTTGAAGGTAAAACTACTGGAGCACCTATTCATTTTCAGCTGTTGAATACAGATGCTAAACCAAAAGATTATGATAAACTCAAAGATATTTACAGACCTAGTCATGCAGATTATACCTATGAAGCAAAGTATGGTATTAGAGATTATCGAGGAGGAGGGAGAAGTAGTGCAAGAATAACGGCAGGGTGGGTTGCTGCAGGGGCCTTAGTTCAGGACTACCTTCAAAAAAAACAGGGTATTAATATAACTAGTTATGTTTCTCAAATAGGTAGTGTTTTGATGGAGGATATCCATCAAAAATATACACAAGCTCAAGTTGACAGTTCGCCAGTGCGATGTCCTATTGAAAAAACATCCGAGCAGATGATTCAATCCGTAAATCAAGCAAAGAATTCAAAAGATAGTCTTGGTGGAGTGATTACCTGTGTAATTTCTGGAGTAAAACCTGGAATTGGTAATCCTGTTTTCGGAAAATTAAATTCCCATTTAGCACATGCAATGATGAGTATCAATGCAACCAAAGGTTTTGAGATAGGTGGTGGGTTTAATATGGCATCAAAATTGGGATCTGAAGTCAATGATTCCTTCGTTAAAGAAGGTGATGCCGTCAAAACAAAGAGTAACTTTTCAGGTGGTATTCAAGGCGGAATTAGTAATGGTATGGATATTGTTTTTAGAGTAGCTTTTAAACCAACTTCAACCATTGGGGTGGAGCAAATTACGCTCGACAATTCTCACGATAAAGTGGCGTTAGAAGCTAGCGGAAGACATGATCCGTGTGTAGTGCCTAGGGCAGTCCCAATTGTAGAAACTATGGCAGCATTAGTTCTAGGGGATTTGATCATTTAATATGCATCAAGTCACCATTTTTTTATTGAGTATTTATTTAAAATTGGTGAATTTTTTTTCATCTAGATTAGGAGGTAAACATGCCTTTCTTTTGTTCTGTTACCCTTTTCCTTTAAAGTTAAAGAAACATCAATCTGATTTTTTGAAAACAGGACGTCTTTCATATGATGATTTCGAAGGAAAACAAATTGCTCAATACCAATGGGGTGAAGGAAAAGAAGTGATTTTATGTCTACATGGATGGCAAAGTAGTAGCTTTAGATGGAAAAAGTATGTTGAGGCATTCGATAAAAATAAATATAAAGTGATTTGTATAGATGCTCCAGCTCACGGGAAGTCAGATGGGGTATTATTTAATGTACCGATGTACTCACGATTAATTCAGCAATTGCTTGAACGAAATAAGGTAGATTATATACTTTCTCATAGTTTAGGAGCATTCAGTACAATGTACTTGTTGAGTAAAAATCCGGTGTTGTCACCTAACAAAGTAATTGCATTAGGAACACCTAAACATGCAGATTATTTTATCGATGAGTTTATTAGAGTTCTAGGTCTTTCAATCAAAATTAGAGAAAATTTAGTGAACTATTTTTCGGATTATTCAGGGATGATTACCAAAGATTTTGATTCAAAGTTATTCGCAAAAAACCAGAACTCTATTGGTTTAATCATCCATGATCAGAATGATAAAGAAGCTCCTTTTGAATATGCTCGAGATATGGCTAAACTTTGGCCAAGATCAACATTTATAGGGACCCAGGGTTTTGGACATAAGTTGAGAGATGAATCAATTGTTCAAGAGGTTGTCAGATTTTTAGAGTAGTTAATACCTCTAATATTATAACTTAAAATTACTTTACTATTCAATGACTATGGGTATGAGTAAAAAAAAATACCTAACATTGAAGCCATGAAAAAAATTGCTTTGCATTGGCAAGTAATTATTGCTTTGGTCCTTGGTGTATTATATGCGGTATTAGCGGTAAACATGGGATGGCAAAGTGTTACAAAAGCATACATTTCTCCTTTTGGTGATATTTTCATTAACCTATTAAAGTTAATTGCTGTTCCTTTGGTTCTATTTAGTATCATAACAGGGATAGGAAGTCTAAAAAACATCAAACAGCTGGGTAGAGTCGGAGTAAAGACTCTTTTAATCTATATTGGTACTACAATGAGTGCAATTCTCATTGGTCTTTTGTTGGTTAATCTTATACAGCCAGTTGAATTTATTTCGAGTGAATCGCGACTTGAAAAAAGAATAGAATATGAATTGTGGTTAGCTGATAATCCGCATGTGATATCGTTGGATGAAATCAGTGAATTAGAAAACCCCAGTAATGAAAAACTCATTATAGAGGTTCAGAAAAGAGTAAGTGCAACAGGGATAAGTCCTACAGTTCAAGATAAAATTGATAAGGCAAATAATAATAAAAGTAAAGGACCATTGGCTCCAATTGTCGATATAGTCCCCAAGAATGTGATTGTTGCTTTGGCTGAAATGGAAATGTTACAGATAATATTCTTTGCGATATTTTTTGGTGTGGTTTTGGTAAACTTAAACGATAAACATGCAAAACCAGTTCGAGAACTTATGGAGGGGTTGAATGAGCTATTTGTTTCCATGGTTAACATAATAATTAAAACAATGCCCTTTTTTGTTTTTACTTTGATGGCAGGAAGCCTCGTTGAGGCAGCAGGTGAAAATATGAATAAGCTAAAGGAGCAGTTATTGTTTTTGGGACATTATTCATGGGTGGTAGTTTTAGCACTTTTCTTGGTAGCTTTTGTATTCTATCCATTATTGATCCATCTTTTTGTAAAGCGACTTTCAATTACGCAATTTTTAAAAGGAATTAGTAAGGCTCAACTTACAGCTTTTTCAACATCCAGTAGCATGGCTACCTTGCCAGTTACAATGGATTGTGTTCATGATAACTTGAAAGTTCCCAAGCCCATTTCAAGCTTTGTATTACCAATAGGTGCAACTGTTAATATGGATGGTACAAGTTTATATCAGGCAATAGCTGTAGTAGCAATGGCTCAATTTCATATGATTGATTTAACTTTTGCTCAACAGATGATAATAGTCTTGACTGCCACTCTTGCAAGTATTGGTGCAGCGGCCGTACCAAGTGCGGGTCTAGTATTAATGATTGTTGTATTGGAGAGTGTTGGGTTAAATCCTGCTTGGATTGCGATTATACTTCCAGTAGATAGAATTTTAGATATGTGTAGAACTGTAGTGAATGTTACAGGAGATGCAACAGTTTCCTCTATAATTGCAGCTTCGGAGGAAGTCAGTGAAAAAAAGTAACCGAACAATTATGACTAAAATATGGTTTATCTAATTAGTGTTAAAGGGTCCGTAACTTTTTATTTGTAAGTAAAATCAATTAAAGTATGAAAAAATTAATTTACGCTATCTTTTCGATTCTGATTACATTCATGGCATCTGCTCAGTGTGGGACAGATGAATACAATCATAATCTGGTTAAAGATAAGTTATCTGAGGGACAAAACTATGCTGAATATTTAGAGAGCATTTATGACATAAAGTATGATGAGTCAGTTGATTTAAAAACAAAAAAAGCAACTCGAACTATTCCAGTCGTTTTTCATGTGATTCATGCTTATGGCGATGAAAATATTAGTAAAGCTCAGATTGAGGACCAATTGCGTGTAGTTAATGAAGATTTTCAGCGACAAAATGCAGATGCATCCAACACCAGAGATTTTTTCAAAAGCCGAGCAGCAAATTTTAATATTGAATTTAAGTTAGCTCGTATTGCTCCAGATGGCTTTTATACAGAGGGAATCACTCGTACTTATGATCCTGTAAACATGATTGAAAATTATGAGGATGGTTCTAGCGAGGCTAAATCTACCGTTAGTGCTTGGGACAGAAGTAGGTATCTTAACATTTGGGTCGTCAAAAGAATTGAAAGCAGTCGTTCAGGCACCATACTTGGTTATGCCCAGCTTCCAGGTGGACCTGCATCTACAGACGGAATTGTTATGATACATGATCGAGTAGGAACGATTGGGACAGCTAATTCAAGTGGTAAAGGGCGTACACTTACCCACGAAATAGGTCACTGGTTAGGACTGTATCATCCGTTTCAGGGAGGGTGTTCAGGTAGCGATGGAGTTGATGATACACCACCTGTAGCTGAGGCATCATACGGATGTACAGCTAGTCAGAATCCGAATACATGTAATACTGATTTCCCCAATGAAATTGATATGGTTGAAAACTACATGGATTATGCGAACGGAAGTTGTATGAATGCTTTTACAAATGGTCAACTCGCCCGAGTAAATGGTTTTTTAGCCAGCAATCAATATAGAGCTAGAAATATAGCTTCTTCTAACCTTGTAGCTACTGGAGTAAATACAAATCCAGTCTCGATACCTAAAGCAGATTTTTGGTATGATGATCCAGATAAAAAAGTGATTTGTGCTGGTCAGAGTATGAAGTTTAAAGATTTTAGTTACAATGGAGATATTACTCAAAGAACTTGGAAATTTGAGGGAGGGACTCCTGCAACATCATCAGCTGTAAATCCAGAAATAGTATACAATACACCTGGAGTTTACAAGGTAGAACTTGATGTGGCTAATAGTGCTGGTGGTACTACTGCTAGTCAAATTTTATTTGTCACAGTCTTACCTAATGTAGCCGAATCAAAAGCTCCTTTCGGACAGGATTTTGAGTCAAATACTTCTGTTAACAGTTGGCAGTTTGAAAGAGATCTTGAGGGTAATGGTTGGGAACGGAATACTTTAATTGGCTATTCAGGAAACAATTCTATTATGGCATATGTTGATGAGAATACACCTCAATCCCTACGTATGAAAGCCATATCAAAAGCGGTTGATGTAAGTGAGTATGAAGTTCCATTAAATCTACATTTTAAATACGCCTATGCAAGAAGGGTTTCGAGTGCATCAGAAATATTATTAGTTTTAGGATCAGTTGATTGTGGTCAATCTTGGGCTACGCTAAAAGCCTACAACAGCACGAATCTAGTTACGGGTCCAGTATCGCCTAATTGGGTACCCCAATCTAAATCAGACTGGGGAAGGGCTTCAATTAGTTTGTCCAAATACAAGGATGAAACTAATTTATTCTTAAGATTTGACGTGATTAGTCAGCAAGGAAATTCAGTTTTTATTGATGACATTAATATTGGAGAGTTTGCCTTATCAACCCCCGAATTATATCATGAGCAAGCATGGAAGGTCATCCCAAATCCAGCTCAAAATAGTTTTATTATCAAAACGGAAAATAATACACCGGAAGGGAAAATACTTGTCAGGGATTTGACAGGTAGACTACTCTTAGAAAAGCAAATAAATTCAGAACAGATGACTGTAAATTCATCGGGCTTACCTAATGGATTATACATTTTATCTGTAATGAATGAAAACAAATTATGGTCTAGTAAGCTTATTATTAGTAAATAATGTCAAAAAATTTAGTTATAGTAGAGTCCCCCGCCAAGGCAAAGACAATTGAGAAGTTTTTAGGTGATGGTTTCACTGTTAAGTCTAGTTTTGGTCACATACGTGATTTGGCCAAAGGTGACTCAGCAATAGATATAGAGAAGGGATATTTACCCAACTATATTGTATCGACTGATAAGAAAAAGATTGTAACCGAATTAAAAAAGCTCGCAAAAGATGCCGATATGGTTTGGCTTGCATCGGATGAGGATCGTGAGGGAGAAGCAATATCATGGCACTTGTCTGAGGTTTTAGGTTTGAAACCAGATAATACAAAGCGGATTGTATTTCATGAAATTACAAAGTCTGCAATTTTACATGCCATAGATAATCCCAGAGATATTGACAATAATCTTGTTAAAGCTCAACAAGCAAGAAGAGTACTAGATCGACTAGTAGGATTTCAACTTTCTCCTGTTCTTTGGAGAAAGGTAAAACCATCATTGAGTGCTGGAAGAGTTCAAAGTGTGGCTGTTAGATTGATAGTTGAACGAGAAAAACAAATTGAAGATTTTGTATCTACATCAAGTTTTAAGTTACAAGGATTATTTCTGACAAAAGGAAAGCCTATTCAAGCAGATTTGGGCAAAAGACCATCATCCCTTGTCGATGCCAACGCATTTTTAACAAGCTGTAAAGGTGCAGAGTTTCAGGTAGGCTCAATTAAGACCGTGCCAGCAAAAAGGCATCCATCAGCACCATTTACCACATCAACTCTTCAGCAGGAGGCAAGCAGAAAGTTAGGATTTAACGTTTCAAGAACAATGATGCTTGCACAGCGATTGTATGAGAATGGACACATCACATACATGAGAACAGATTCCGTAAATCTATCTGATTTTGCCAGAAAAGGTGCTCAGAATACCATTTGTCAAGAGTATGGTGAGCAATACTCAAAACCGAGGAAGTATTCTACAAAAAATGATAGTGCACAAGAAGCTCACGAGGCCATAAGGCCTACAAATTTTGATATAAATAATGCTGGTGATGATGATGCACAGAAAAGACTCTATCAGCTGATCTGGAAAAGAGCCATAGCTTCTCAAATGAGTGATGCCCAACTCGAACGAACTACTATCGATATTGTCAATAATAAAAATACAGAAGTATTCAAGGCAAAAGGAGAGGTGATAAAATTTGATGGATTTTTAAAAGTATATCTTGAAGGTACAGACGATGAGAATGAAGAGGAAGATAGTGGACTTCTACCTCAAGTTTCTGAGGGACAAACTCTTGATTTAGTTGAAATTAAAGCTACTCAGAGATTTACAAGACCACCTGCTAGGTTTACTGAAGCCAGTTTGGTAAAACGATTAGAAGAATTAGGTATCGGTAGACCATCTACCTACGCACCAACAATATCAACCGTTCAAAAAAGAGGATATGTTGTAAAAGACGAAATAGATGGCAAATCACGATTCTATGATGTTCTTACATTAAAGAACAATGAAATTGTGAATGAAAAGCTAAAAGAGAATTATGGAGCTGATAAAAATAAACTACATCCAAGTGATATTGGGAGGGTTGTTACTGATTTTCTAATCGAACACTTTAGTGAGATTATGGATTTTGGATTTACTGCAAGTGTGGAGAAAGAATTTGATGAAATTGCCGAAGGAATGAAAAATTGGTCTCAAATGATTGATGATTTTTATCAACCATTTAGTAAAAATGTTACCAAAACACTAGAAAATGCGGGAAGGGCAACTGGTGAAAGAGCTCTGGGTAACGATCCCAAAACAGGTAAGCCTATTATAGCAAGAATCGGTCGTTTTGGTCCTATGGTTCAAATTGGTGAGCAAGACGATGAGGACAAACCTCGATTCGCTAGTCTTACTAAAGGTCAAAACTTAAACAACATTACCTTAGAAGAAGCTTTAGATTTATTCAAAATGCCTCGTATTCTTGGTGTATATGAAGACAAGGATGTCAAAGCTAATATTGGAAGATTTGGTCCTTATGTACAGCATCAAAAAATGTTTGTATCCATTCCTAAAGATGAGGATGTAATGACTATTGAACTAGATAGAGCTATTGAGCTAATTGAGGCTAAGAAACTAGCCGATGCTAATCGAATAATTAAAACATTTGAAGAGGATCCTGATACAGAAATTCTCAATGGGAGATGGGGGCCATATATTAAGTCAGGTAAAAAGAATTATAAATTACCAAAAGACCTTGAGGATCCATCTATATTATCGTTAGATGAGGTAAAGCATATTATGGAAAATCAACCCGCAAAAGGAAAACGAAAGGCTAAAAAATCGGCAAAAAAATAGCGTATTATGCTACTTTAAGTCGATGGATTTAATGGACGTCAATGAGTTAAAAAATATGGTGTACTTGCTGGACGATTCGGATGAT
The DNA here is from genome assembly GCA_022425465.1 of Bacteroidia bacterium. Classification (GTDB taxonomy): domain Bacteria; phylum Bacteroidota; class Bacteroidia; order NS11-12g; family UBA9320; genus UBA9320. The sequence goes on from JAKMFK010000024.1 coordinate 8,184, forward strand.
CGTGTAGTTAGTCGCATAGAAGAGAAAATTTTTTCATTTGGATTAAATTCTATCCCTTTTCTAGAATCACTATGGCCTGACGAAGAATCAGCTGTAAGACAAGAACGAATTGTAAATCTTATTAAGCGAATCAAACAAAATGTACTTGCTGAAGAATTAAGATCTTGGTTGAATTCTGATGAGCAAGATTTGATGGATGGAGTTTTTATTATAAATAAGATCCTAGATCCTAATTTAGATCGTCAATCTATTGAAAATCAATTAGATAAAATCAAGTTAGATGCGTGGTTAGAATTAAATTATGACCTAACATCATTTGAAAAAGTGAAGATATTGAATCGAATTATCTTTGATGTTCATAAATTCACGGGAGATACTGAAACCTATCACCATAGCAAAAATTCGTTTTTATCATCAGTCCTTGAAAGGAAAAAAGGGAATCCAATTTCTTTGGCTATAATATATAGCATTGTTGCTCAAAGACTTAACATTCCAATCTATGGAGTTAATCTACCTCAACATTTTATTTTGGGTTATGTGAAAGACCTTGAATGGCCCCCTTTGTTAAGATTTAATGACGAATCTTTATCTAGAGAAAGTCAGTATAATGATATTTTGTTTTACATTAATCCATTTAATAACGGACTAATTTTTAATCAGGAAAATATTCATAAATTTCTAAAACAACTCAAACTGGAGGTTAAAGAAGATTATTTTAAAATTTGTGAGAATCGCGATATCATTATTAGAATTTTAAGAAACTTAGAAGTTTCATTTTCAAAAGAAAACAATCATAGCAAGAAAGATCAAGTGATGAACCTCATTAAAATCATGATGAGGGAAGATTAATGTTTTTCTTTTTCTGCTACCAACCAAGGATTTTAGCAAAGATTAGTGGGGCAACAATAGTGGCGTCACTTTCAATAATGAACTTTGGAGTTTCAGTAGCTAACTTTCCCCAGGTAATTTTTTCATTTGGTACCGCTCCTGAATATGAACCATAACTAGTAGTACTATCACTAATTTGACAAAAGTAACTCCAAAGTTTAGTGGGTTTTTCCAAGTCTTGCTCTAACATGGGGACCACACAAATTGGAAAATCTCCGGCGATCCCACCACCAATTTGAAAAAAACCAATTGATGAATCTATACTTGTTTTTGTATACCAGTCAGCAAGATAGATCATATACTCAATACCACTTTTTATTGTACTTGGAATTAATTTACCCTGGATACAATTACTAGCGAAAATATTACCAAGGGTACTATCCTCCCATCCTGGTACAACCATGGGTAAATTTTTTTCAGCAGCTGCAAGAAGCCATGAATCTTTTGGATCTATTTGATAATGTTCTTTTAAGCAACCATGCAAGAGCATTTGATACATATATTCATGGGGAAGAAATCGATTGTCATTTGTCTGTGCATCTATCCAAAAACGTTCGATATTATGTTGAATTTTACGAAATGCTTCTTCTTCGGGTATGCAAGTGTCTGTTACTCTATTGAGTTTTTGGTCTAATAATCGTTGTTCATCGTCTGGAGTTAAATCACGATAATTAGGTATTCTTTTATAGTGGTCGTGTGCCACTAGATTCATAATGTCCTCTTCTAAATTAGCTCCCGTACAACTGATACAATGAACTTTATCTTGGCGTATCATTTCAGCTAAAATCTTACCTAGTTCAGCAGTACTCATTGCACCAGCAAGAGTAATCATCATTTTATTTCCCGATGCCAATTGATTATTGTATTCATCTGCTGCGTCTACTAATGATGCAGCATTGAAATGCAGAAAATAATTATCAATAAATTCACTAATTGGTTTCATTTTTAGTATCCTAATATTTTCATCATACTCTCAACAGACTGTTCTGGTTCAAAAACCTCATCAATAATTTCGCCTTTTTCATTTTTAGATATCAGAATTTTCTTTGGACTAGGAATTAAGCAGTGTTTAATTCCGCCTTGACCACTCAAACTCTCTTGATATGCTCCCGTATTAAAAAAACCGATATAAAGCGGCTTGTCTTTATTGAATTCAGGTAAATAGATAGCATTCACATGTTGTTCACTGTTATAATAATCGTCACTATCACAGGTTAGACCTCCTAATAAGACCCGCTCGTAACTT
>JAKMFK010000044.1 GCA_022425465.1 Bacteroidia bacterium
GAGCCTTTTCAGCAACAGCCTCTGGGTTTTTTCTCAGTTCTTCATAATCTGCACCTATGCTGATAGGGTTTAATTCATACTTTGCTAATAAACTCCTAAACTCAGCTTCCTCCATTCCATAAGTATCACCACCTTCAACGGTGTTTATACCCCAATCAGCAATTGTTTTAAGGGATTTTTCAATATCGTTTTTAAACTGGTTTCTCAGGCTGTAGAGCTGTAAACCAAAATCTTGAGCAAATAAAGCTGTTTCAGAAAACGGAAGTGATACAAGTAGAAAGAGGAAAAATTTAAGTTTCATTTGGTTTAAATTTGAATTAAATATTGGATATAATTTTTGTTTTTGTACTTTTAGAAAGCTAAGAAAATTGTTTGAAAAATTATTTAACCAGTATTAAAAGTATTCTAAATTACATAAAATTTAGTTTGTTTCTTTTTCTTTTCGCTTGTATAGACCCCGTAGTTCCTAAGTTCGATTTTCAAGAGAACTTGATAATCATCAATGGACTTGCATCCACTGTCCCAGGCACTACTAATGTCACAGTAAAAGAGACCTTTATCAAATTTGGTGAGTATACCTCTAAGTCGGTTACTGGCTGTTCAATCGATTTAATAAACTCTGATACTCAGGAGCGCTTTCCGTTATATGAAAAAGGTGATGTCTATTATATTTCAGATGATTTTAAGACCACACCAGGCTCAAGCTGGGAGGTTGAAGTTACACTTCCTAATGGAGATATTTATAAATCTACATCAGAGAAGACTCCTAATTTGGTTTCCATACAAGAAATTTACTCTGAATTTAACCCTGAGATGACTTATGATGAAAGTTATGATGGATACATCCCTGGAGATGAAATTAAAATTGATTTTCAAGATCCTTCTGATCAAAAAAACTATTTTTTATATCAGTACAGAGCCTACCAAGAAGAATTGTACTGTAAGATTTGCCTCAATGGTATTTTAAGAGATGGGGAATGTCTTTCTCAAGTTAACAACCCATTACTTACCAAGGAATACTATACCTACATTTGTGATCAGCGTTGCTGGAAGATTAGTTACAATGATGAAATTATTGTTTTTGACGATGAGTTTACAAACGGGAAACAAGTCTCTAAGCTTTTAGTAGCCAAAGTTCCTTATCAAACAAAGCAAAATATTTTAGTCGATGTGATAAAGTTAAATATTTCAGAAGAATCTTATAATTATTACAAAGCAATAAAGGATTTAGTGGATAACAATAGTGGGCTTAATGCTCCTCTACCAACGGCACTCATTGGAAATTTTTATGGGATATCAAAGCCTGAAAGTACAGTGCTTGGAAGGTTTACCGCGGGTTCATCATCACTGAAATCCATATTTATCCAAAGAATAGACAGATCTGCTCGAACCCTTGGAAATATTAAGCTTCCCGAGCCTGAAGCCTTCGGAGATCCTATCCCAAACCCACTTACCTATGAAACTCCATGTGTAGAATCACCATATAGAACTTCGGATTTAATCTTTGAAAAAAGGAGTTATTTTGGTGAGATACTAAATTTAAATCCAGATCTGGATGGTGATGGTGTTTTAGATGAGGATGATAATTGTATTACATTTCCAAATCCTGAACAAGCAGATTTAGACCAAGATGGTGTTGGTGATCTCTGTGACAACGATACCGATGGAGATGGTTATATTTTATTTTATGAAACTAGTTGCGATTCAAGTGATGCAGATGCAACAAGCTTACCTGTAGATAACGATTTAGATTTAATTCCAGACTGTGTTGATGAAGACGATGACAACGATGGATATTCAGATGAATTTGAAGAAGCAGCAGAGACGGATCAATTCGATCCAAATAGTGTGCCCATCGATACCGACCAGGACGGTTTACCAGATGTTATTGAGACAAGAAGACGTACTGACCCAAACAACCCTGACACTGATGGTGATGGGGTGAGAGACGGAGATGATGACTACCCAAGAGATCCTAATCGAAGCTAAAATTGAAAAAACAACACAACACAATCGCTGTATTGATCGGACTATTCATCTTAGTTTCGACTACTATTTTATCAGCTCAGGAATACGCACTCACCATTTCTGTAATTGACGAAGAAAGTAAAGATCCTTTAGAGGGAGTTACTGTTTTGATTACTCCTTGTGATTGTGGTGGGATATCCAATACCAGTGGAATTTTTAGCAAAAGGTTGCAAAAAGGAGTATATAATTTATCCATAGAGTATTTGGGTTATGGTACACAAAGACTTAAGGTTGATTTGAATAAAAATCAATCAATATCAGTTCAAATGCCTGTTGAGGAAGAGCAACTCTCCGAAGTGGTATTATTAGCCAAGAAGCGAAATCAAAATGTTGAAAGTCCTCAAATGGGTGTTTTAGAGCTAAATATTCGCGATTTGATCAAAGTACCCACTGCTTTGGGAGAATTTGATGTTTTAAAAAGTATTACACTTATGGCTGGAGTCAATAGTTCAGGTGACATAAGTAATGGTGTTTCGATTAGAGGAGGATCACTGGATCAAAACTTAATGTTGTACGACGGTGCACCTGTATTTAATCCCACCCACCTTTTTGGACTTTTTTCTGTATTTACTCCTGATGTCATTTCAGGCGTTGATATATACAGAGCTAATATTCCGGCCAAATACGGGGGGAGAATAGCTTCAGTGTTAGAGGTTAAGGTTAAAAACCCTTATGTAGACCGTTTAAAGATAGAAGGTGGTATTGGTCTGATATCCAATCGCTTAACCCTTACAATGCCTATATTAAAAAACAAGCTAATGTTAATTGCGGGAGGAAGAACTGGCTTTAGTGATGTTTTGTTTCCTCTTTTAATCCCGAGGCTTAAGAATACTCGAGCAAATTTTTTTGACAGCACTGTTAAGTTACTTTATCTACTGAATTCAAATAATCAGATTGCTTATACCAACTTTATTTCAAATGATTTCTATCAGTTGGATCTTATTTCCTCAGTTGAAAATATAATATCCTCATCAAATCAATACGATTTTAAAACACGAAATCACACACTTAAATGGTTACATACCTTTGAGAACAACACTAACCTAATCAATCGTTTGATTCACAGTACTTACACCCCTCAAAACCTTTTTCCTGAGGTTGATTCAGATAATATTATTCGTTTTGAATCTCAAATTCAATACAGCAGTATCCAATCAGAATATTCGAATGCCAAAACAGAAGACTTAAGTTATTATGCTGGTTTAGAAGTGAAACGTTATCAAATAAATCCGGGAACTTTAGATCCAGGAAACGGAAATACAATAAACCCAGTTTCGTTAAATAAAGAGGTAGGGTTTGAGTCCTCAGCCTACTTCAATCTTGATTGGAAGCCGCTACCTAGAATGGCTTTATCTGGCGGATTAAGATTTACACAGTTTTCACTGTTAGGGCCCTTTGATGAAGCTCAGTACACTCCAGAAGGTTTGTTTAATGGTGTAACAACTTTTGAAAGTCAGGAATTGGTTAAAAACTATTTTAACCCAGAACCTCGCATAGGGCTTAATTATAAATTGTCAGAGGATACTTCAATTAAAATGAGTTATGCTCGAATCTTTCAATACATCCAAAACATTTACAACACCAATACTCCTTTACCAACTTCTAGGTGGAAAATCTCTGATCGTTACATTACTCCTCAAAAAAATAACACCTATGGTTTGGGACTTTACAAGAATTTTTTGGATTCACAATTTGAATTTTCTGCGGAGGGTTATTATCGTAAAACAGAGAATAACTTAACTTATCGTCCTGGGGCAGATTTCTTTCTTTCAAGATTTATTGAAAACGAAATTACTCAGGCTGAAGGAAAATCCTATGGCGTAGAGTTGAGTTTGCGAAAAACATTGGGTAAGATCAATGGAGTCATGAATTATACTTGGTCAAGGAGTCTTCTCAAAACCGATGAAGTGAGACCTATTAATCGTATTAATAACAACGAATGGTATGCATCAGACTTTGATCGTCCACATACGGTTAACGCCACTATTAATTTTGAGGGCGACCAATTCAATAGTTTTAGTTTTAATTTTGTTGGACAAACAGGTCGCCCTTTTACTATTGCAAATGGAATATTTGAAGAACAAAATGTTGTTATTCCAATTTACTTGTATCGAAATAATTCAAGATTACCTACTTATCACCGTTTGGATTTTTCATGGAAGATTGCTTACAGTAAAGACCCGAATAGACGCTTTAAAGGGGATTGGATATTTACAGTTTATAATCTATACAGCAGGAAGAACCCTTACAATATTTACTACACCCAGAGGAATGGAGGAGAGGATGGTAATGTCTTTTTAGGAAGCCCCTTAGGTGCATATGAACTTTCGATTCTTAGAGGTGCTTTGGTATCACTTTCCTACAATTTTAAGTTTCAATAAGGGTTCTCAATTCTCTAAAAAGTGTAACTTTATTGCTCATGGATTCAAAGGTAATTTGCTGCTTTGGAGAAATTTTATGGGACCTTTTTCCTGATGGTAAAAAATTAGGGGGTGCACCTTTCAATGTCGCTAGTTCATTAAAAGATTTAGGAGCGGAGGTTTATTTTTTAAGTAGTATTGGTAACGATACACTTGGAGATGAAATTCTCTCTCATTTTGGGACAAAGAATATTCCAGAGGACTATCTTCAGATCGATACTGTAAACCCTACAGGTAAAGTTTTGGTAAGCTTAGACGAAAATGGTTCAGCTCAATATGAAATAGAAAATGACGCTGCTTGGGATTTTATCAAGACTAATCCTGCTGCTCTAAAACTGATAGGAGAATCAGATGCATTCGTATTTGGGAGCCTCATAGCGAGAGGCTTCTCTTATAAAGCTTTAAATGAATTCCTGAAAGTTTCAAACTACAATGTCTTTGATTTGAACTTAAGACCGCCTTTTTACAATG
>JAKMFK010000079.1 GCA_022425465.1 Bacteroidia bacterium
CTGATTGTGGTTCAGGAGGTCGTCGGTTCGAGACCGATCTTCCACCCCTTAACAACAAGGGATTGCAGAAATGCAGTCCCTTTTTTTGTAAAAATCTGCCCACAAATCTGCCCCTCAAATTCATTTAAATTCTCCAAAATGCTAAAAAGTGCTTCTTGAAATGGAGTAAATTTGAGTATTTAAATCTAATACACCTCAATTGCATATAATTTTTAACCAGCAATGGCATTGGATTGCCTTAATCCCTGCTATTGCATAAACTTAAGACAATGAATTTATCTAAAGATTACGCAAACTTCATCCAGCAATTACAATGGAACTACTTTATCACATGCAGAACTCCATACAGAATCAATACGATGACGGTGAGAAACTGGATCACTAAACTTCTAAAGACTTCGAACAAAGTTGAGAATGTCTTCTATGTAACTGAGAGAGACAAGGGAGATTACAATAACTTACACGCTCATATACTTATTGGCACCAATACAGACATGTCCTATCAGGAGGTTAGATATGGATTAGGTAATGTGTCGGTGGGAGACTATCAACCAATCTATGATAGTGAAGAGGTATGCAAGTATGTAACCAAGCATATTGGTAAAGATGTAGACTATGACATTGTATTTAAAAGCTAAAACTTCTCAAGCACTTCTATCCAAAACAAAGGGGCATGGGTTTCAAGAAACGATTTTTCTATTGGAACATGAGTTTGAGATTTAATATGTAACCTAATCTTTCTATATTAGAGGTATTATTAATCATAAATCAATTAAAATGAAAAAAATAATTTTCCTTTTTGGCTTGGCATTAACAATAGTTTCTTGTGCTCAACCAAAAAATGATACTACAACTACAGTATCAAATCAAGATGAAAAAACTATGGCTGTGGCAAAACTAATGAAAGGTTACGTAGACAATAACTTTGATGGCGGCATACTCTCTGATGATTGTATTGTTAGATTTAATAACATAGAATTGAAAAAAGCAGATTTTATGGGTCTTGCACAATTTCACCATAGTATGTTTGATAATATAAAGTTTCCAGATGGCTGGATAGAAACAATTAGTTATAATGGAGAAAACTGGAAAGAGGGAAATGGTGATACATGGACTAATCAATGGACAGAGTGGACAGCAACTTCAAAGATTTCTAAGGAAACTCATACAAATCGAAGCCATTTTAATTACAAATGGGAGAATGGAAAAATTGTAGAGGTAAATGCTCTTTTCTCTGATCTATGGTATGACAAAGAAGTAAAGTTATTCATGGAAAAACAGAACTAAATATTCAACCCTCACATGTGGAGGATTTTTTAAATCTATTCTCTCTATATTAGGGGTATTATTAATCATAAATCAATTAAAATGAAGAAATTATTTTTATTATTTGCTCTATTTGCAATTTCTCTAAATGCGCAACATTGGTATTCTATGGATATTAATGTAAAAAAGGGGAGACAGAATGATCTTGTAGAACTTTTTGATAATTATTTAGAAAAATTTGGAACTAATGGAATGCAAGTATTTTTATTATATAATGATATAGGCAATCATAAGGAGTTATCTACACATCAACTTGTTTGGCTTGGAAATCTTCAAACAATAAGTGATGGATTAGGAGGAAAATTTAATAATGGCGCTGATTCTACTTTATTTTGGAAAAGGGTATGGGAGATGGCAGACTTTGTTCAAGATTATACAGGTGAATTTGTAGCTCAGCAAGGAGATGTAACAGATGTCTCAAATAAACTTCAATTTGTTTGGGCTGTAAAGGCAAATAATCCCCAAAAAACGATTCAAGAATGGACTAAAGCAATGAAGAAAATTAATCCTAAGAATAGTGCTCATATGATTTCAGCTCCCGTTTTAAATGCTGGATTTGGTGGTGCTAATTTGTATGGATTGTCTTCATCTAAAGATTACAAGAGTATCTTAGATGAACTCAACATGATTTGGAGTTCAAAAGAATGGTCAGAATTTCAAGAAAATCATGGTGGATCTGAAATATTAATGAATTTTTCAAGGCAGATTGTAAAATCTTGGAATTAAAACTACTTAACCCTCCCAAGTGGAGGGTTTTTCTTTTACACCAATGGACACAATCTAAATCCTCTCTTAACCCTAATAATCATTACCCTATCTTGAGATTCACTCAATCCTGTTTTAGGGGGGAGTTGTTTGGGGTTTGTGTGGATACGTGATGAGTGAAAAGCTAAAACTTCTCAAGCACTACTATCCCAAACTTAAGGGGCATGGGTTTTAGGAAACGGTTTTTCTATTAGAACAGGGAGTTGGGATTTGATATGTAAGCTATTCTCTCTATCTTAGAGGTATTATTAATCATAAATCAATTAAAATGAAAAAAATACATTATTTAATTCCTTTATTTTTTGTTTCTGTTTTTGCCTTTGCACAAACTAATCCTAACTGGGAGTATTGGGTAAGTAACAGGTTAGAAATTAAAAAAGGAATGTCGACAGAATTTGAAAAGGCTGCATCCTTAAAGACTAAAAAATTTAATACCACGCCTGAAACTGCTATTTCTACATATAAAGTTATGACTGGTCCCGATCAAGGAAAATATGAAAGAATTCAAGGTTATAAAGACATCAGCTGGTTTAACGGTGTCAATGGAAATGAGGGGATGAAATATTGGATGAAAAATGTAAATGAGTTTGTTAATCAGAATGACGGAAGAATCATCTGGTGGAGAATTGAAAACTTAAGCCATAATTGGGATCCAGAATCTAAACCAACAAAATATTTTCATAGAGTTATAAGAATTGTCAAACCAGGAAGATTAGGTGACTTTTGGCGTTTTGCAAATCGTTTAACAGAAGTATACAAAAAGCACAATTATACTGG
>JAKMFK010000084.1 GCA_022425465.1 Bacteroidia bacterium
ATACAACTATTTTGAAAAAAACATTATCCATATTATTCTTATTTCTTTGTGTTAATTGTTATGCCCAGAATCAGCCTGTGATTGACGAAATAGTTGCCGTTGTTGGGGAACACATTATTTTACGCTCTGATTTAGAGGCAGAGTATACTCAAGCAAAACAGGATATGTCTTTTTATCCTGGAGATTTGAAATGTGAAATTTTAAATCAATTGATAATTCAAAAATTATACCTTCATAAAGGAGAGAGAGATAGCATATATTCAAGTCCTGAAATGGTCGAATCTGAGCTAGACAGAAGAGTCAAATATTATGCATCTCAAATAGGTGGAGAAGCGAGACTAGCTGAGTATTTAGGAATGACGATTGATGAGTATAAAGATCGTAGAAGATCGGAAATTGAAAACCAACAAATTTCTCAGAAAGTTCAGGGTTTAATCGTTTCAGATATTAAAGCATCTCCAACAGATGTTCGTAAATTTTTTGCAAGCATACCCGAAGACAGTCTTCCTAAATTTAGAGACGAAGTAGAACTAGGTTTAATATCAATGAAACCAGAACCCAGCGATTATGCAAAAGAATATGCCTTGGAAAAAATCACAAAAATTCGTCAAGACTTGATGAAAGGATTATACTCATTCGATTTTGCAGCAAAGAGTAATAGCGACGACAAAGTGACTGCTGTAAACGGAGGTGAATTAGGCTATTTTTCAAGAGGTCAAATGGTTGGAGCATTTGAGCGATTAGCTTTCAAGTTAAAAGGCGATTCAATATCTGAAATTATAGAAACTAAATATGGGTATCACATTATTCAATTAATCGATCGCAAAGGTGAAAAAGTGAATGCAAGACATATATTAATCAAACCATTGATAGTTAAAAGTGATTTGTCTGCATTACGTGACCAAATGTTAGAAATCATAGAGGGACTTAAATTAGATAGTTTGTCAATGTGCAAGGTGGCATCAGAATTAAGCACAGATATGTACACAAAAGATAATTGTGGTTTTTATGCCGATCAAACTACTGGTTCGCAACAGATATCTATTGATGTATTAGACCCAGTAATTGCTGCTAAAGCAAGTATAATGAGGGATGGTCAATACAGTAAACCGGAAAAATTTCAAGATGTTGATGGTTCATCTGGGTACAGATTTCTCTACCTGAGAAAATTAATACCAGCCCATACTGCTAATTTAAAAGAGGACTATCAGAAAATTCAAGCACTTGCACTTGAAAAAAAGAAAGAGGACACCATTAAAAAATGGGTGAGTGAATATAAAAAGAATGTATATATCAAGATAGATGAGAAATATGCCTCTTGTAACGAGTTATCACAATGGAAAGGACTAGAGAATTAAATGATTGATTTTACCAATGATAAAATAGCTGCTGATAGTTTAGTTCTAAAAGTAGAAGAACTAAAGAAAGAGATTAGCAAGATAATAATTGGACAAGATGAGGTTGTCAATGGACTTGTAACAAGTATTCTAAGCAATGGTCATGCACTGTTAATTGGTGTTCCAGGTCTTGCAAAAACGTTATTGATAAAGACCATTAGCGAGGTCCTAGATTTGAGCTTTAATCGTGTTCAGTTTACTCCAGATTTAATGCCGAGTGATATTATTGGCTCAGAGATTTTGGATGAAGCAAAAAAATTCAAGTTTAACAAAGGTCCTGTGTTTGCCAATATTGTTCTTGCAGATGAAATAAATAGAACACCACCCAAAACTCAAGCGGCTCTTCTCGAAGCCATGCAAGAGAAAAATGTAACGCTATCAGGGACTAAATATGCGTTGGATTTACCCTTTTTCGTTTTAGCTACCCAAAACCCCATAGAGCAAGAAGGAACATATCCTTTGCCTGAAGCTCAATTGGATCGCTTTATGTTTAACATGATTCTTGATTACCCATCAAGAGAAGAAGAGATAAACATTGTTAAAGCCACCACCTCTGAACAATCTGTGGTCATTAATCCCGTTATGAACCAAGATGAAATACTAGGATTCCAAGAATTAGTTAAACGAGTTCCTGTATCTGATCATGTTTATGAATATGCAGTTACCTTAGTTGGAAAAACTCGAGCTAAACGAGAATTAGCAACTCCATTTGTAAATGAATATTTAGAGTACGGTGCAGGCCCAAGAGCATCACAATATTTAATTATTGGTGCCAAAACTAATGCTCTCATAAATGGAAAGTATTCGCCAGATATAGAGGATGTTCAGGCAGTAGCAAAAATGGTTCTGAGGCATCGAATTGTAAGAAATTACAAAGCAGAGTCTCAAGGAATATCTGCTGATCAGATTATTGAAAGTATTTTTTAATATTGGTTTTTTCTATTGTAGATATTGAAACTACAGGCGGCTCACATGGTAATCGAATTACAGAAATAGCTGCTGTTAAAACAGATGGTAAAAGCATATTAGAGTCATACGAAACTTTAATAAATCCCCATATCTTTATTCCGAAGTCAATTACTCTTCTAACAGGAATTACGAATAAAATGGTGAGTGATGCTCCTGATTTTGAAGAAGTATCACGTGATTTTATGAACTTTTTAGAGGGTTCCATTTTTGTTGCTCATAATGTCAGTTTTGATTACAGCATTATAAAAAATCATTTCGAAGATTTATCAATTCCATTTAACAGCAAGAAGCTCTGTACGGTCAGATTGTCTCGATCGATATTACCCAATTATCCTTCTTATTCTCTTGGAAAATTATGTAGAGAATTAGGTATAAAAAACCAAAAGAGACATCGTGCAATGGGAGATGCTAAAGCAACTACGGAATTGTTCCACCTGCTTTTCAAAAAAGATTACGACTTTATAACCCATTCTTTAAATCAATTAAGTAGGGAGTCAATATTACCACCGAACCTACCAAAGAGTGAGTTTGAATCTATGCCCAATTCTGTTGGGGTATATTATCTACTCGGAGAAAAAATGGAAATTTTATATGTAGGTAAAGCAAAGGATATGAAAAAGCGGATTGTTACCCATTTTACGGAGACAACTCGTAAAAAAAGTGAACTTTTAAGAAAAATTCATCACGTTAGTTATATGGAAACAGGGAATGAACTCATTGCTTTATTACTAGAAAGTAATGAAATAAAAAAGCACTATCCACCCTACAATAAATTACAAAAGCAAAAAAGCAATGATTATTGTATCTGTCATTATGAAGGTCAAGATGGAATTTTGAGAGTAGATATTTTTTTAAAAAAATATGAGAGAAATACTGTAAAACAATTTAGTTCAATGACTATGGCTAAAGATTATCTGTATATGTTGGTAGAAAAGAATAAATTGTGTCCTAAGTATACTGGCCTAGAGCGAACAAAAGAGCGATGTTATCTGGGGACGAATTGTGAGTTGTGTTCGGGCAATATTTCTGTAGAGGAGTATAATCAGCAAGTAATGAAATCTTGGGAACCCAAAGGCTTGAATAAGTGGATAATAGGTCCAGGAAGAACAATTGAAGAAAAAGGGGTAGTTTCTCTAAAAGATGGTGAGTACTACGGTTTTGGTTTTGTTACTACAGATCAACAAATTAATGAGGAGGATTTGAATAGCTGTATTGTAAGATATAGGACGAATTCTGATATTCGAAGAATTATTGATGGTTTTTTGAGCATGCCAATTCCAAGAGCGTTTCAATTAATTACTGAATAGGCTAAATAGCCATTAAACTACAACCTCTGATGTCAGACTGATCTAATCTACCAGTTACTTCAAAACGACCATCTTCATATACCCGACCTAAATCATCAGTGGCAATAAAACAACAACTGTTGACATTGGCGAGATCGATTATGTTTAGAGCAGCAGTATGACCTTTCATCATGTCTTTACTGAATGGATCATTGTCTGCTCTCGGAAGTACTTTTACCCAGGGCGGGCAGGTATATAAACCATCTTCATCTGAGTACGCCTGACTCAATAATTCTGTCATTCCATATTCGGAGATGATGGTGGAGCTTGGAAAGGCTTTTTGAAGAATTTGGTATAGTTCGAGTTTGGTTATTTCTTCCTTTCTCCCTTTCATTCCACCAGTTTCAATAATGGTTAGACTGTCTAGATCTTGAGGGTATTCTTTAGTAAAATCCAAAAGGGCAAAACTTACACCAAACAAGATTATTTTCCTAGTAGTTTTGTTCAGCTTACGGTGTAGTTCTTCAAAATTGTATAGATAAAAATTAAGGGGTTGATCGTTATGCTCCATTAAAAATTTAATCATGGAAACTAAGGAAGAGTTCTTTCTCTCAAGGTAGTTTGGTAGCAAACCAAAAATCTCGTATTCAGATAAAAGACCCATTCGGTTTTCAATAATATTTAAGCAGTTTTTGTGGTAGTCTTTTATGCTATTGATATGATGTTTGGAGGGGGTAGTGCCAGTGGTTGTACTACTTTCAAAAATATGCTCAGCTTCAAAATTTCCAGTCTTTACAGTATGAGTTTTGAATAGTGATATTGGAAGAAATGGAATTTCACTGTAGTGGGAAATAGAGTCTGTTGATTTTCCAATAAGCTTTAGGTATTGAGCGTATACTTCATTATTTTTTGCTTGATATTGAAATATATTCAAAGTTAGGGCGTTAAAATTGCGATTATTAACAGACCAAACATTCATTATGTCGTTCAACATCATACTTACTTCAAAAGTAATAACTCTAGGTGCTTTATTGGTTTGTTCTTGTTCTCCTAAAGAGAATCAATTTACAATAGAGCCCGAAATTCAGTTAGAATCAGTTGTTCAGCATAAAGATATTATGGGCAAAGACAGTGTTATCCAATTATCGATATCCTATTCAGATGCAGATGGAGATATTGGGCTATCAGATACAGATACATTCCCCCCGTTTAATTATTCTAGTGAGTTTTATCATAATCTGCCTATCAAGTATTTGGTAAAGGATTCATTGGGCAACTATAATGAATTAATCAATCCATCCTCAAATAAACCCTATGGCAATCAACATGAGCGAATACCAGATTTAACTCCACCAGGAAAATACAAGTCAATTTCAGGTGTTTTAACCATTAATCTGACTGCGAATCCATTATTTATAGAACCTCAATCCGTGAAGTTTGAAATTTCATTAATGGATAGAGCATTAAATATGAGCAATACAGTATACACTGAAGTATTAAATTTAACCCATTAAATAACCTTGCCTATGAATTCCTCTTTTCAAAAAACGACTAAAGTCACCTGTGGGTGGCAAAATTTTATATGTTTGCACAACAAAAATCAGCAATTTTTATAAAGTAGCATAGTTTTGGCATTACCATCAAACAATATGAAATTTTATCTCAAGTTAATGTTTGGGTTCACTTTGGTGTTTTTTGCCATCAATAGTAATGCACAGAAATTTGCGTACGTGGATTCGGAATACATTCTTTCTCAAATCCCTAAATACAAATCTGCTCAGCTTCAATTGAATGAACTAAGTGCTCAATGGCAGCAAGAGATTGAGAAGAAATTTTCAGAAATAGAGACTCTTCGTAAGTCTTTTCAGGTAGAGAAAGTACTTCTTACTAAAGATATGCAACTTTCTAGAGAGAAGGAGATTGAGGATAAAGAAGATGAAGCTAAGAAATTTCAGCAAGAAAAATTTGGTGCAGAAGGAGAATTATTTCAGAAGAAGTCTGAATTAATTCGACCTATACAAGACAAACTTTACGATGCTATCAATAAAGTAGCTAAAAATAATGGATTAGATTTTATATTTGACAAAAGTGGTGAATTGCTCATGTTAGTGTCAAATTCAAAATACGATCGAAGCGACGAAGTATTAGAGGAGTTAGGTGTAGTTTCAACAACAACAGAAAAGGATACAAATTTACCGCCACAATAAAATTACAAAAACAAGTAAATCATAGTATGAAAAAAGTATTTTCAATTTTAATAATCTTATGTGCGACTGTAATTGCACAAGCACAAACTAAAGTAGCTCATATTAATAGCACACAGTTAATCGAGTCAATGCCTGAAGCGGATACCATTTCTATGAAGTTAGAAAAGGTTAGACAGACATGGGAAGCACTTCTTGCTGAAAAACAGAAAGAAACCCAAACTAAATATCAAGCATTGATGGAAATCATCGATGATGAAACAGTTTCAACAAGTGTGAAAGAGGTCAAAACGCAAGAAATTGAGAACTTGCAAAAGCAGTATCAAGAGATGCAGAAATCGGGTTCAGATGCCATGCAAAAAGAACAAGAGTCGCTATTAACTCCACTATATGCTCGTGTTAAAGAAACCATTGCAGCTGTTGCTAAAGCTAATGGCTACGCATATGTGATGGATAGTTCAGAAGGTAGTGGTTTGATTTACAGTGATTCTTCGTTTGACTTGATGCCACTTGTCAAGGCAAAACTTGGACTTAAATAAATCCATCATCAATCGTCAGTCCAATCAACCCATTGGTGTTTTTGATTCGGGTTTAGGTGGATTATCCATTCTAAAGGCCCTAAAAAACAAACTTCCCAATGAGCAGTTTGTCTATTTTGGGGATACTGCACACCTGCCCTATGGCGACAAGAGTGAAGCTACTTTAAAGGAGTATGCTTCATCCATTGTTTCCTTTTTAGATCAACAAAACTGCAAGTTAGTAATCGTTGCATGTAACAGTGCGGCTACGGTCATCCATAAAATTGAGAATTTACCTTTTGATGAGCATCAAATTGTCGAAGTGATTAGTCCAATTGTAGAGCTCGTAGCTGAACAAAAAAAGTATCAAAAAATCGGAGTTATTGGTACAAGAAAAACCATTGGCTCTGGGATGTTCGATCAAAAGTTAAATCGATTAAACCCTG
>JAKMFK010000095.1 GCA_022425465.1 Bacteroidia bacterium
TTGTGCAGAGAAGTCTCATGACATTACAATAGATACATCAAGAACCGCACTCGACCATGCGTATGAATGTGAAGCAGTTATGGGCCCATTGCCTAAATTTAGTTGTGCTGATGCTATAGAAGTGCCAACCACTAAAAATGGTATTCCGGTTACATTCCCTGGAGGGGAAGAAGGAAATGGTAGTACAAATCCAAATGATTGTGATAACCCATGGGCTTTTGGCATGGCCTGCCAAACTGGGAATAAAGTGGGTAGATATCAAGGGTTGAATGCTGATGGCACTGAAAATCCAGATGTGGTATTCATCACCTTTTGTCGTGATGGAGGTTTAGGTGTTATTGGCCATAAACTGTCTACAGGCGAAACTTGTTTCTTTTCAATAGTAGATAATGGTGACGCAAATAATTCTCCTAAACCAGGGGAAGATGGATACAATGATGCCTGGATGACACCAAGTGTGGTAGCTGCTGACAAGTGCCAAAACTGCCATATGGCAAGCCCATTTCTACATACACCAGCGGTTGATCAATTAAGAAATCCTGCTGACACAGCAGAACTACTTGTCCCTTTTACAGGAAACAATCCTTACTCCATAATTGGGCAAGAATTTCACCAGCCGCATACCACTGATATTCAGAATTCTTGTACTCCTTGTCATCGACCACAATGCACTCAGCACTTTGAGAATTACCCGTTGGATGAATTAAAAATGCCTCCACCCTTTGAAAATGCCACTGAATTTGATCACAGCAATATTTCAAATGCAGATAGGCAAGCTATAAGGGATTGGTGTATAACATTAGGCCTAGAGTAAACAAAGAGGATTAATCACTAGATTAAAGTACTAAACTTTTTTACAGATACTCAGATTTACAGCAAAAACACTCTACCCAAGCGGAATAATTGACCGAGAAAATATACTTTATCGAACCAAAAATAAGAATGTGTTTATTGAGTACATCCAAGATATAACGGGCAACTACGGACAAACAAAAAAGCGGAATAGTGAGCTTAAACTCAACTATTCCGCTCTGGTAGCCTCGCCAGGAATCGAACCTGGATCTAATGTTTAGGAAACATCTATTCTATCCGTTGAACTACGAAGCCTTTTTATGATATGACGCTTCCTGGTTTTGTTTGCTCATCTGGACTTACAAACCTTAATGATCCACCCTCCTCTTCAGCCATGAGAATCATTCCGTTACTTTCTATTCCTTTTAGTTTGCGAGGAGCCAAATTTGCTAAATAGGTGACCTGTTTTCCTATAATATCCTCTGGTGCAAAGTATTCTGCAATACCACTTACAACTTCCTTGGTTTCTGTTCCTACATCAAGGGTTATGTGTAACAACCGGTCTGCTTTTTTTACTTTCTCAGCAGCAATAATGGTTGCAACTCGAATATCTAATTTTACAAAATCGTCGTATTGTATCATGGGCTTGATGGGTTGAGTATTGTTTTGGTGTACACTAGTTTCAATTGGTGTTTTTGGAGTTAACTTTTCAATTTGCTGATCAATCTCTTCATCTTCAATTTTTTCAAATAAGAGTTCACTTTCTTCTATGATATGTCCAGCAGTAATTTTATCCTCGTATGATTTAAGATTTAAAATCTTTTGGATTTTATGCGAAGTATTTGGTAAGAAAATTTGCCCGTACAGACCAATATCATTCACGATGTGAAGGCATGTTAAAATACAGTCTGCTACTTTTTGTTGATTAGCATCATCTTTTATAAGTTTCCAAGGGGCTGTGTCTTGCAGATATTTATTTCCATAGCGGGCTATTTCCATATACGCTTCCAGACCTTGACGTTGGTTAAAACGGTTAAGCGAGTCAGAGATTTTTGCAGAAAAGTCAGGCAGTTTATCAATACTTCCTTCAGGTACAACTCCATTAAAGTATTTGTGAGTTAGAACGATAACCCTGTTAACGAAGTTACCTAAAATGGCAACTAGCTCATTATTTACTTTTGCTTGATAGTCTTTCCAGGTGAAGTCTGCATCTTTAGTTTCGGGTAGAATAGAATTGATTACATATCGAAGCTCATCCGTTTTTCCTGGGAATTCCTCCAGATATTCATGAAGCCAAATAGCATGATTTCGGCTGGTTGATATTTTGTTTCCCTCTAAATTTAAAAACTCGTTAGCAGGAACATTTGTTGGTAAGTTAAATCCACCATGAGCATGGAGCATAGCAGGAAATATAATGGTATGAAATACGATATTATCCTTGCCTAGAAAATGGGTGATTTCAGTATCAGCATCTTTCCACCATGTAGTCCATTGATCACCAGTTGCTTCTTTTGTGGCAGTGATGTATCCAATAGGTGCATCAAACCAAACATACATCACCTTATTATCAGCATTTTGTATAGGAACACGAACACCCCAATCAAGATCTCGTGTCATTGCTCTTGGTTTTAATCCGTCCTTGAGCCAACTCATGCATTGTCCATAAACATTTGATTTCCAATGATTTTTTTGATTATTTACCCAATTATTCAAAAATTCATCTTGAATAGAATCTAGGGGTAAATACCAATTTGTTGTTTCTTTTAATACAGGGGCGTTTCCAGTTAGAGCAGATCGTGGATTAATGAGTTCTGATGGATTACTTGTTCTCCCACATTGCTCACATTGATCACCATATGCATCTTCATATGAGCAATTTGAACAAGTACCTACAATGTAACGGTCTGCTAAAAATTGTTGAGCTTCTTCATCATAAAATTGTTTAGAGGTTATTTCTTCAAACACCTTATTTTTATGTAGGGTTGAGAAAAAATCTTGTGCAGTTTGGTGGTGCAACTGATTAGTAGTTCTACTAAACTGATTGAAATGGATTCCAAATTGGTCCAGACTTTTGCTAATTAGTGAATGATTCTCATCAACAACTTGTTGTGGTATCTTTTTTTCCTTTTTAGCTTTCAGCGTGATGGGCACACCATGTTCGTCCGTACCACACACAAAAAGAACGTCATGACCCTTCATTTTCAAATATCGATAATGGATATCCGAAGGAAGAAAGCATCCTGCAATGTGTCCAATGTGTATTGGTCCATTAGCATAGGGAAGTGCACAAGTTATGAGATGTCTTTTTGGCATTGCGGCAAAAATACGAGAAAGCCCGAAGTCAATGACTATGAAAATTTATTGTTTTAGTTTCTTCTTGTTATTAATGCTTGTTATGATGGGATGCATCACTACAGCAAGTAAAATAATAGAAGTCCCTAAATAGAAATTATAATTTAGTAATGTGTCTTCATTGAGCAAACAGATTGCTAAAAGAATACCATAAACAGGCTCTAAATTGATGCTCAAATTCGAGATGAATGCAGACAACTCTTTAAGGGAGTTGATGGCAAGAGCGAAAGCCAAGCTAGTGCATAATAGTCCTAGTATAATTAGCCAGACCCAGTCGGTTCCTATTGGAATCCAATTTGGTTGGGGCATATATGTCTCAATGAACGGATACCCGAATGAAATAAATAAAAACCCTGAGGTTAATTCAATGGTGGTAACCGATAACGTATTTTGTCCTACGATGTACTTTTTGTTTAGCGTAGAAAATAATGCAGCTAAAAAAGCAGAGATTATTCCAACAACAATAGCGAGGTGGTAGGACTCACCGACACCACTGAGAAGATAGATTCCGAAAATGACCACGATCCCAAGAATCAATTCGATCCATTGAAACTTTGATTTAGTAATGAGTGGCTCTAAAACGGAAGTGAAAAGTGAGGCTGTAGCAAGACAAGCCAAGGTTACAGATGCACTTTTCCCAATTTTGATACTTCCATAAAAAGTCAACCAATGTAATGCAACCAGAACACCAATACCTATAAATTTGAGTAAATTCTTCTTGCTAATGGATTGTATACCTTTATAAACTCCAGGTATGAAAATTAGCCCAAGTGTGGCAATCCACAGTCGGTTCCATACTAATGCAACTTCATCTAAAGAAATCAACTTTCCTAAAATAGCTGTAAACCCGAATAAGAAAACGGCTATGTGTAGTTGTATATAAGCTTTGTTTTTTGAAGATTGTTTTAGCAATATAGAAACAATAATAGGTGAATTGGACGAGTAGTAAAAAATAGTTATTGCATAAAAAAACCCAGTGAGAACTGGGTTTAAAGTTTTTTCTGGTTACCAATCATCATCGTCAATAAACGGAGTGGCAGCACATGTTGTCTTGAGATCATCAATAAAGTTATTCATATGATCATTACAAGCAATGAGAATTTGATCATTTCCTCTAGCATTTTTCTTTGCAGACAGGTAATATTCCATGTAAGTTACATCATCTTCTTTTCCGTTTGTACTTTTAGATACGTGAACAAAATTGTTAAACTTGTATCGATATCTTTCGTCCTTGAAACGTAATTCCATATCAAATTTGATGATACCTGCATTTACTTTCTGATACTCGTTGATTTGAACAGCCAGTGGCATGTGAACAAATGCTTTAATGGTTTGACCTTCTTTACCTTGTGGATCAATACCTGCAGCGTCAATCATGCTTTTGGCTTCGCGTTTTCCAAATTTAGTTTGCATCCAAGTTAACGCTCTTTGATACAGCGAATCGGACAACGAATAATCTTCACCACCTAAATCTAAAAAGCGGTCTGGAACAATCACTTCTACAACTTCCATAAATGTAATTAGCTGGGAAGAACTGTCGTATGGCATGCTTGTAAATCGCTGGTAAGGTCTTGCTTTAACCTCCGGTCTTGAAGATCTTACATAGTCATCACCACCTCCAAAGCTAAAATCACCTCCATCATCATCAGACCAACTATCGTCCATGCCTCCCTCGTCAGCCCATGCATCGTCCGTATTCTCTTCGTTTGCATTTTGCGAATCTTCATCTTCTGACCCCCAACCGTCTTCTTGATTATCCCAACTATCTTGTTGGTTGTCCCATGACTGCGAGTAGACTACTGAATATGAGGTAATTAATGAGAGGACAATGAATAATATTTTTTTCATAAGATGTATTTAGAGGTGTTGTTAATTTAAACTTATTTAAATAAGGTCAACGAAAATAACTTTAAAATTATTTTTAAACAATTCGAAGATTTAAGAAAATATGTTAAATGAACGTATTGAATAATCAATTTGTTTTGTCTATTTGCATCATAACTATTTAACAATTAGACCATGAGCAAATATCTTTTCATACTATTAGCATCAATTTTTACTCTTTTGGGATGTACAAACAATCAAAAAAATGACCATTTTCTAAATGAGGATGCACACTCATATGCGAATTTTAATGATGTGAGAATTACCCATATGAATTTGAGCTTGACGGTTGATTTTCAAGAAAAAACACTAGATGGTAAAGTTAATGTTTCAGTTGATAATTATACAAACGCAAAACAACTAATATTAGATTCAAAAGATCTAACAATTCACAAGGTATTGCTCGATGATAGCATTAAGACTTCGTTTTCATTGGGTGATGTAAGTGAAATTTTTGGCCAACCATTAACCATTGATGTTGAACCAACTACCAAAGTAGTTTCGATTTATTATACAACAAGCCCTGATGCAGAAGCATTGCAATGGCTTACTCCTGAGCAAACGTTGGGTAAAAGACATCCTTTTTTGTTTAGTCAATCCCAAGCTATTCTAGCTCGTTCATGGGTCCCTTGTCAAGATGGACCTGGAGTTAAATTTACCTATGATGCTACGATAAAAACAGATTCGAATTTAATCGCTCTAATGAGTGCAGAAAATGGGACTTCCAAAAATAATGATGGAGTATATACATTTAAAATGGATCAACCTATTTCATCTTATTTACTTGCATTGACTGTTGGTGATTTGGCGTTTGCAAGTACTGGAAGAAATTCGGGTGTTTATGCCGAACCAGCCATGCTTGAAAAATCAGTTTGGGAGTTGAATACGATGCAAAGCATGATTGATAGTGCAGAGCAGTTATATGGACCATATGCTTGGGACCGATATGATGTTGTCGTTTTACCTCCAAGTTTCCCTTTTGGAGGAATGGAGAATCCACGATTGACTTTTGCTACTCCTACGATTATTGCAGGAGATAGAAGTCTTGTTGCACTTATTGCACACGAGTTAGCCCATAGTTGGAGCGGGAATCTGGTCACCAATGAAACTTGGAATGATTTCTGGCTGAATGAGGGTTTTACCGTATATTTTGAACAACGGATCATGGAAAAAATATTTGGTAAACCCTATGAAGAAATGCTTACTAAACTGGGTATGGGTGAGTTAGAAGCAACCATAGAAGATTTAAAAAAAGAGGGTAATTCTGACGATACACATCTATATTTAAACTTAGATGGAAGAAATCCAGACGATGGCTTGACAGATGTTGCTTATGAGAAAGGGCGTTTTTTCTTACAAAAAGTGGAGTCTGTAGTGGGTAGAGAACGGTTTGACTCCTTTCTTAAAAATTATTTTGAGGCGAATAAGTTCAAGTCGATGAATACAGAACGATTTATTAAAAATCTTAATGATCATTTATTGACACCAGAAGAAGAACAAGCCATTAATATTAATGCTTGGGTGTATGGACCAGGATTACCAGACAATGCCTTGACTCCCTATTCAGAAGAACTAGA
>JAKMFK010000129.1 GCA_022425465.1 Bacteroidia bacterium
AGCAGGGGTTTAAAGGCGAAATCATTTGCACAGAGCCTACTGCATTTTTATTAGAAAAGTTGTGGGTAGATTCTGTAAACATTCAAAATAGTAATCATAATCGAAGACAAACTGCACGATTATATGGATTCAAGGAGGTAAAAGATGCAAATGAGCAGCTTTTAACTGTTAATTTTGGTAAACGTATCGAATTAAATCAAGAAGTTTCTTTTGCTTTCCATGAAGCAGGTCACATTATAGGTGCTGCAAGTATTGAGATTCAAGTTAGTCAGAATAATACGATTAAAACAATTGGTTTTACTGGTGATTTAGGAAATCCAGGAAGTAAGTTGATTGTAGATCCCAAGCTCATGCAAGGACTTGATTACTTGGTGACTGAGACTACCTATGGCAACAGACAACACAAAGAGAGAAGAAGCCCCGAAGATGTATTGGTAGATTATGTGACAAAAACGTGTGTCGATCAAGAAGGTCGCTTGATTATCCCTGCTTTTAGTGTTGGAAGAACCCAGGCCATACTTTTTACTCTTAAAAAGTTATTTAATGAAGGTAAGCTATCTCCAATCCGCGTATTTGCAGATAGTCCATTAGCATTAGCAAGTTCTAATATTCATAACCGATTTTCAGACTATTTAAATAAAGAGGCTAAAGATTATAAGTCAGCTAACGGTAGTTTGTTTGATTTTAAGAGTTTGTATCTGATAGAGGATAAGTCCGATGTTGAAGATATGGAGCTATACAGAGAATCATGTATCATTGTTTCCTCTGCGGGTATGTTAGAAGGAGGGAGAATACAGCATCATATAAGTGATCATATTCAAAATCCAGCGTGTACGATACTGATTGCTGGATTTTGCTCGCCGGGAACGCTAGGTGCACAATTACTCGAGGGAAGGAGCACAATTAGAGTTAAAGGCAACGATAAATATGTCTATGCAAAAATTGATCAAACTGATGTTTTCAGTGCTCATCCAGATACGATTGGCTTACAAGATTATTTTTCTGCTTCCAATGACGGTAAGCTAAAGAAGCTGTTTTTTGTTCATGGAGAGGAGGAGTCGATGAATTACTTAAAATCAGCTTTAAGTGATGACTTAAGAGAAAAAGTTAAAATTCCGTCTAAAGGAGAAACATTTCAATTATAAAAAAAGCCCCAATAATTAATATTGAGGCTCTTTCTAATTATTTTTAGACTTATTTACAGGTAGAACAAGCATTGAAGCAAACAGTTGTAAGGCTTGTATCGCCATTAACTGATGCTACTCGATTTGTAAATTCTCCAGTTGTTTTTGCACAAGGTGTACCTTTTTCGAACGTTTCTTCTGCATTCCATCCGTCTACTGTGAATTTATATTCAATTTCACCGCTTGGAACTTCAACAGTAATATCATAGACACCATCGTTGTCGTCATCTGTCATGGTGTTGCATGATCCACACCAATTGTTAAATGTGCCATTTAAGCATACATTTTCAAACTTTTCGTTATAATTTGACATATCAACTGAGAATGTAGTTGATACCATTTTTGATGTAGTTGTTGAATGATTGTATATTTTAAAGAATCGAACTTTACCATCTTTGATGTATACATTGGCATGGTTGTCTTCTATGGTCATTTCGGCATCTTTTCTAGTTTTTAACTTATGACCATTGATTATCCAATTTCCATCGTCTTTATTCCCATCTTTATCCATGAAATTAATAGGAATACCCCATTCTTGGTCAACTGTCACGTCATAATTTTTAAACCATTCGGTGATAAATGATTTGAAGTTTTCCTTTCCTTCAATGGTTTGGTTATTGGGACCTTCGATTCTTATTGAATCACTAGCCAAATTTAATATACCATCGATGTCTTTTTTGGAATGCAAATCACACCATTTAATCCAAGTGTCCAGATTCTCCTGGCTACCAAGCACCCAGCTATTTTCGGGGCTACCTGCAAATCCAACAGATTCTACTGAAGAGTCGGTTGTCGTTTCATTTTGTTGCGTACATGCAAAGAGGGTTAACAGAGTCAGTAGTGTAAAGATTTTTAATATATTCATTTTATTTAATTGGTTTAAGCAGCCAAATTTAAAAAAATTATAGTGAAAAAGGTAAAATTTGTCCAATAAAAAAGGAGATGATATTTCATCTCCTTTTTAAAAGTACCCCTTGATATTCCATTCTCAAACTCTTTTTACGACAACCTTAATGAAATATACGAACTTAAGACTATTCTATTTGATAGAGACGAGTCCTATTATTTTATTAAAGCCCTTTAAATAGTGGATCTGTACTTATTTATAAATACTAAAAGGGTATTGAATAGCGATCAAGTTTTTATAGTTTTGAAATAATGAAATTACATAGATGCTTAGGTATATTAACATTATTTATCTCTCTGAACAGTGTTTTAGCCCAAAAATTGGTTAAAGCAAAGAAGGTTAAATTATATGATGGAATTGTTTGTTATGAAAAGAGTAAAGATCCATTTACTGGTATAGTATCTGGTGATTATATTGGTATTTACAGTGTTTTTATGTCTGAAAATTTTGAAACGGAGAATTCTAAATATGTGATTAAAGAATTTTTGAAAGGTTTTAAATTATATAGTGAATATTCAGGCATAGAGATGTATAAATATGCTGAGTATAGTTTCAATGATGGAAAACTTGATGGTTTGACCGCAGTTTGGAGTAACAAAAAAAGTAATTTAATTTCTGAGTTAAACTTTAAAAACGGAGTACTCGAGGGTATTTCAAGTGTTTGGGATAAAAAAGGAAATAAAAAGTTTGAGGGCAGTTTTAAGAATGGTATACAAGATGGATTAGTTAAAGAATGGTATTCAGATGGGAAATTAGAGTATGAGTATAATTATAAAAATGGAGAGAGAGATGGGTTATGTAAAGAATGGTACTCAAATGGAAATCAAAAGTTTGAAGGCAGTCTTAAAAATGGTAAAAAAGATGGATTAGTTAAAGAATGGTACTCAAAAGGAAATAAAAAGTTTGAGGGCAGTTTTAAAAATGGTAAAAAAGATAGTTTACATATATATTGGAACGAAAATGGTGATTGGTCCTCAATCAAGAATTATGACGTTAAAGGTATAGAGACATATCTTAAGAAAGAAGATTTGAGCCAAGAAATAAGAGATATGCTTCCTACTAAGGTTACTAGTATACATACTAATTATAATAGAGAAGTACTTTATATAAATACATCAATTTTATTCTCTGGGATATATCAAAAAAAATATAATTCAAATGGTGAATTAGAGTCAGAGTGTAATTATAAAAATGGTAAAAAAGATGGGTTATGTAAAGAATGGTATTCAGATGGGAAATTAGAGTATGAGTATAATTATAAAAATGGAGAGAAAGATGGGTTATGTAAAGAATGGTACTCAAATGGAAATCAAAAGTTTGAGGGCAGTTTTAAGAATGGTAAAAAAGATAGCTTGTGTATCTTATGGACCGGAAATGGTACTATGAATATCTATAAATATGAAAACGGAAAAAATATACCAGTTTTAAAAGATGATCTAAATCAAAAGCTATTAAATAAATTGAATATTCCTTCAAGTGTTAATTTCTCTGATTTAAAAGAAATAGATGATATATACTACTATAAAAATCCTCAAACAATTTCTTTTTCTGGAAGAATTAAAGAATTCTATGCTAATGGTAAGTTAAAACTTGATTTTAATTTTTCCAATGGATATATAGTTTTACAAAAATGGTATTTCGCAAATGGGCTTTTGGCAGAATTAGCTGATTATGAAAAAAGAGAGTTTAAAGTTTATCATAATAATGGAAAACTACGTTATGAATCCGAAAATAAGGTTACAGAAAATTATAATGGTGGCATCAATAACGATGTTTATAGAATTTATACTGATTCAAGAAATACAAGCGGTTGGCATAAAGAATATTACGAGAATGGAAAACTCTATAAACAATTTAAAATAATTGAATCAACTGGTAGATATGATTATAAAAATTATAATCTAGACAGCATATATAAAGAATGGTATAGTAATGGACTCCAAAGCAAAAAGTTTAATTATATTAATGGAATATTAGAAGGTTCCTATAAAGAGTGGCATAAAAATGGTAAACTAGAAATCCAAGCTAGCTATATAAACGGTAAGAAAGAGGGTCCCTATAAAGAGTGGCACGATAACGGAAGGTTACATATACAAACTAATTATGTAAACGG
>JAKMFK010000182.1 GCA_022425465.1 Bacteroidia bacterium
TCAAAGATATGTGAATTAGTTTAACAACGGATTAGCAGGAGAATTGGCCAGCAAGGCATCCTTACCCCCTTTTAATTGAATAGCATACTTCCACAAATCCTTATCCATCATTTCATGATTAAAAATAATTTTCGTTGGGATGTCTCCTATGATCCACGACTTTTCATCAATTTCTGATTCTAATTGATTCGATGCCCAACCGCTATATCCCATAAAAAACTTAAATCTACTAGGGTCGTAATAACCCGATTTTAATCCTTCAATAATCTGTCCAAAGTCTCCACTCCAGAATAAGTCCTTCTTAAGAAAAACTGAATCATCAATATCTGGATAAGAATGAATGCAATGTAAGCCATCCAACTCTACTGGACCTCCAACAAAAACAGGCAAATCAATGTGGGATAAATCAGGTATTAAATGACTAATTAAATGATCTGACTTCTGATTGAGAACAAACCCAACTGAACCATCTTCATTATGGTCGGTCATTAGAATGACACTTCTTTCAAAAGTGGGGTCTTGAATAAATGGTTCTGAAATTAATACTCTTCCTTTTAATGTTTTCATGTATGTATTTTAAAATAAAATGTAGGTTATGCTTAAAACTCCCAACACAAGAATACCCAATATGGCTAATTTATATTCTAAAGGCGACCATAAGGACGTTGAGTTATTTTCCTTACTCACAACTTTTAGACATAGCCAAGCAATAACTGGAGCTGTGAGAAACGAGACTGTAGTAGCAAACGAAACCATCTGTTTCATGTCTTTAACGAAAAATAAAAGTAGAATAATCGTCCCAAAAGTTAGTATATATCGCCAAAAGGATTTTGATTGAATCTTTTGGCTTAATTTCATTTTTATAGAAACTTCCTCCATAACCCTAGGCATGGCATCTAAACATGTAATGGTAGTACTAAACATGGTAGTGAATGCAGCAATGGTAATTACCCAATAAAAACTACCCCCAAGATTAGAAACAAAAATATCAATGAGTTGTGACGCAAAGCCTCCAGCAGATGCTTCTAAAGTAATATCTGTAAGGTACAGTGTGTGTGCACCTAAAACCAGAAAGCAAATACCTAGAAAAGCTGTACCATAAAAACCAATTTGAAAATCAAAGTCAGAATCAAAACTCTGTTCTTTCGGTTTTACTAATACCCATATACTATGCCAAATGGCTATATCCAGTGGAGCAGGCATCCAACCGACAAATGTGACTAAAAAACTTAAATCATGACTATTCCCCAATGAAAACGTAGATTGAGCCAAGACTGAATAATCCAACTCGTGTTGGAATGAAAAGAAGAAAGCCACAATGGTAGAAATTGACAAAACAATCATAACTAGCTTCATCAAATGATCCAGTATTTTAAATTTCCCAATTTGCAGAATACATAGACAAACTATGAGTATTAAAACCGAAACACTTACCGAGTTAAGTGAAATCCCTGTCATTTTCTGAACTAATCCAGCAGTAACTATTGTCACTGCAGCTTGAATGGTAAACATGGTTGTGACGGTGAGTATTCCAAGTACCCATATTGCCCAATTTCCTATTTCAGCAAAACCATGTACTAAAGACTGGTTGCTCTGTTTGGCATATCTTGGACCTAACACAAAGAATGGATATTTGAGGATATGAGCCAAAATAATAGCTACAATGAGGATATAACCATATTGAGCACCTGCACGCGTACTCTGCACCAAATGGGATACCCCAACAGCAGCACCTGCATACAACAGACCAGGTCCCAAAGACTTCAACTTACTAAGCACTCCGTAAAAATAAAAAAGACCAACAAAATGTTGGCCTTTTCTTAAATTATTTAGTTAGATTGAACTTTTAAATTCGAGCAATTAGGTCAGCAACACGATTGCTATACCCTGCTTCATTGTCATACCAACCCATTACTTTCACTTTATTACCATAGACCATTGTAGTCATAGAATCAAAAATACATGAATGTGGGTTTCCAACGATATCGACACTAACGATTGGATCTTCCGTATATTCAAGAATTCCCTTCAAGTTAGTTTCAGCTGCTTTTTTGAATGCCGCGTTTACTTCCTCTACAGTAGTATTTCCTTTGAGTGTTACTACAAAATCCGTAGCACTGCCTGTTGGTGTGGGAACTCGAAGCGAGTTACCATTAAGCTTACCAGATAAGTGAGGTAATACTAGACCAACTGCCTTGGCTGCACCAGTGCTTGTTGGGATAATATTAAGGGCTGCTGAACGAGCTCTTCTCAAATCAGAGTGAGGGGCATCAAGGAGTCTTTGGTCTGAAGTGTATGAATGGATGGTTGTCATAAATCCACTTTCTACTCCGATTAGATCGTCAAGAACTTTTACCATAGGAGCAAGACAATTGGTAGTACAACTTGCATTAGAAAGTATTACTTCTTCACCGGTTAGTGTATCATCGTTAACACCTAGAACTACTGTCTTGATATCTCCAGAAGCTGGGGCAGATATAACTACTTTTTTAGCTCCTGCTTCAATATGCTTACCAGCACCCTCAGGACTTCTAAAAAATCCTGTACTTTCAAGCACAACGTCAATA
>JAKMFK010000249.1 GCA_022425465.1 Bacteroidia bacterium
TCATCCACAATTTTAGTAAACTCCAATTCAAGTTTACCATCATCCAATAATACCCGTTCCCCAACTTTCACGTCTTGAGCAAGTGTGGGATATTTGACATGTATTTTGTTGCCCTTGCTTATGGTATCTTCATTAGTGAGCAACATCGTTGCACCATCTTCAAGAAACATTTTATTTTCATCTACCTTCCCGATTCTGAGTTTAGGACCTTGAAGGTCAGCAAGAATGGCTACATGTGTACCCAATTCTTCGTTTACTTGACGGATTTTATTAATCATGGATAAGTGAGCGTCCCACTCACCATGAGAAAAATTAATCCTACACACGTCTACACCGGCTATGATAATTTGCTTGAGCGCCTCAACATCAGCAGTTGAAGGGCCCATGGTTGCAATAATTTTTGTCTTGTTATAACGTACAATATGACTCATTGTAATTGAATAAAGTTTAGTATTTGTTTTTGGTTTGGATTTTCTAATGCAAAACAAAGCGATATATCCGGAAGTTTGCTAAAAATTTCAATGATTTCAGGATTTATTTCATTTTCGTTTAATGAGCATAACAGATACTCTGCATTATTGTATTTGGGGTAGAACAAAGATGATGAGCCTCTATTTTTAATTAAAAGGCATTTGGATTCATCGTCCAATAAAGTAATCATATAGTTCAAATGATGACTTTTTCGATCGTAATCCAATACATCATCGTAGCATTCAATATCTAAATCGGGATGTTTAGACAAAGCATGAACAAAGCCTGAAAGCCTTTGATTTGTAGCGATTCCATATATTGTAGGATACGCTAAAACAAACTCACCTGAAGCAAAAAGCGATGGCATTTTTTTAATTAATTAAGAGTGTAAAATTAATTTTGTCTTTTTTATCTAAAAAAATGTTCTTTGCACCACATTAACATTAATTATTTATTATGTCTGAAATAGCCGAAAA
This sequence comes from Bacteroidia bacterium, assembly GCA_022425465.1. Taxonomy (GTDB): domain Bacteria; phylum Bacteroidota; class Bacteroidia; order NS11-12g; family UBA9320; genus UBA9320. The sequence continues at coordinate 948 of JAKMFK010000249.1, forward strand.
AGTAACATCAATTATCGTAGATAAGTTAGGTGTTGAAGAATCTGAAGTAACAAATGATGCTAGTTTCACCAACGATTTAGGTGCTGACTCATTAGATACTGTTGAGTTAATCATGGAATTTGAAAAAGAATTTAACATTGCAATTCCTGATGAACAAGCAGAAAAAATTGCTACTGTTGGAGACGCAGTAAGTTACATTACAGAAAACGCAGGTTAATCACCTTTAAACCCCCACCCCGTCATGCAACTCAAAAGAGTAGTAGTTACAGGAATTGGTGCACTAACACCAATTGGAAACAACGCCCAAGATTTTTGGAGTGCCTTAGCAAAAGGGACTAGTGGTGCTGCCACTATCACCCGATTTGATATAGAAAAATTTCGTACCCAATTTGCTTGTGAGATTAAGGATTTTAATATGCTTGATCATCTAGACCGAAAGGAAGCAAGAAAAATGGACCCTTTTACTCAGTATGCTATGATTGTAGCAGATGAGGCTGTTCTTGATTCAGGCATTTTGGATACGAAATTTACTCCTGAAGATATTGGCGTTATATGGGGTTCTGGTATTGGTGGTTTACAGGTATTGGAACAAGAAATTAGTAACTACACAAATGGAGACGGAACTCCAAGGTTTAACCCATTCTTTATACCTAAAATGATTGGAGATATAGCTCCAGGTTATATTTCAATTAAATACGGTTTTAGAGGTCCAAACTTTGGAACTATCTCTGCTTGTGCATCATCAAATAATTCAATCATAGACTCTTTCAACTACATCCGACTTGGCATGGCAAAAGCCATTGTAACTGGTGGGTCTGAGGCATGTGTGACCCCCGCTGCTGTCGGAGGATTCAATAGCATGAAAGCGTTATCTGAAAGAAATGATAGCCCTGCTACAGCTTCTCGTCCATTTGATGCAGATCGAGACGGATTTGTGTTAGGTGAGGGTGCGGCATCTTTGATTCTCGAAGAATATGAACACGCCAAAGCACGAGGTGCTAAAATTTATGGTGAAATATTAGGTGGTGGACTCACAGCTGATGCACATCACATTACTGCTCCTCATCCTGAAGGTTTAGGTGCAACAAATGTGATGAAAAATGCTCTTAAAGATGCTAAAATCAGTCCAAGTGATATAGATTATGTTAACGTGCACGGCACATCTACTCCGTTGGGTGATGTAAGTGAGGCGAGAGCCATATTGGGCGTATTCGGTGAGCACGCATATAATCTTAATATCAGTTCAACTAAATCCATGACAGGTCACCTACTTGGTGCAGCTGGTGCTGTTGAAGCACTTGCTTGTTTATCTGCTATCAATACAGGTATCATTCCTCCTACTATCAATCACTTTACTGATGATGAACAATTCGACAAAAATTTGAACTTTACGTTCAATAAGTCACAAAAAAGAGAAGTGAATTACGCATTGAGTAACACCTTTGGTTTTGGAGGTCATAATGCCTCTGTAATCATGGGCAAATGTGAATAATAGTGAGCTTTTGAGTATACTAAAACCATACTACTTTTACCTCTCAAAAAACGCATCATTTTACCGAAAATATTACAAACTCCTTGGCTTCTGTCCAAGGAATATTTTTCTTTACAAACAAGCGTTTCTACACAATTCTAAATCCAAAAAAATAATTGGCATTAAAACCAAAACCAATAACGAAAGACTAGAATATTTAGGTGATGCTGTACTTGATTTGATTATCGCAGAATTATTGTATAAAAAATTCCCTTTTCAAGGTGAGGGGTTTTTAACTGATATGCGAAGTAAATCTGCAAGCCGAAACATGCTTTCCAAAATAGCAACCTCAATGGGCCTAGACGAATTTATTGATATTGATCCTTCTATAGCCAAAAATAAAAGTGCTGTCAAAAGCATTTCTGGGAACGCTCTTGAGGCACTTATAGGTGCTATCTATGTTGACAAAGGATATCATTTTACCAAGAGATATGTTAAGAAAAAAATCGTCAAGCCTTTTTTAGACTTCGACGAACTTAAAGACATTACTGTAAACTTTAAAAGTCTTCTCAATCAATACGCTCAGAAAAACAAGAAACATCTTGAATTTAGAATTTTAAATGATGAGGGGGAAAAGCGAATTCGTACCTACATCATTGCCGTAATAATTGATGGTGTTGAATTAGCTAGAGGAAGAGGAAAATCAAAAAAAGTGGCAGAGCAAATTGCTAGTGAGAAATCATGTGATTTGCTAAAACTAAGTAAAAGCTACAAAAGCTAGTTTTTTAAAATTTGTCGTTTACAACACGCATTCTTTTTGCAATCTCATCTAATCCGATAAGTTCAAGCATATCAAAAATTGGAGGTCCACCTGCCTGTCCACTTACTACCCAACGCAACGGTTGCATTAACTTTCCCTTGCTTACTACATTTTGCTCAGCATAGTTATCTAAATATTCTTCAATTTGGGAAGCGTTCGATAAATTGGACTGAACAAGTCCATCTATAATTGCATTGATGTGAACAGATACTTCTTCGTTCCACTTCTTTCGTTGAACTTTCTCGTCGTAACTAGATGGTAAATCAAAAAAATACTGCCCCATAGATAACAATTCAGACGGGAACGTAACTTTTTCCTTCAATAAATCAATCACCTGGATTAAGTATTCTTCACCTTTTTGTGTATGAATGGGCAATAATTGATCTTCAATCATAGCTTTTAATTCTTGAGCATTTGACCTCATTAAAAATTGATGGTTAAACCATTTTGATTTATCCATATCAAACTTAGCCCCACTTTTAGACACCCTTTCTAATTGAAATACATCTACTAATTCGTCTAACGTAAACAACTCTTTATTATCTGATGGGTGCCAACCCAGCATAGCTAGCATGTTAACGACTGCTTCAGGTAGATACCCACTTTCTCGATATCCACTACTTACATCCCCCTCTGGTGATGTCCACTCAATTGGGAATACAGGAAATCCTAATCGATCTCCATCGCGTTTGCTTAATTTCCCTTTCCCATCTGGTTTGAGAATTAAAGGTAGGTGAGCAAACTTAGGCATCGTATCCTCCCAGCCTAAATAGCGATACAACATCACATGCAAAGGTGCTGAAGGCAACCACTCTTCTCCTCGAATCACATGGCTAATTTCCATCAAATGATCATCCACAATATTTGCTAAGTGATAGGTTGGCAGTCCGTCTTTCTTTAGAAGAACTTTATCATCCAATTGACTACTATTGAAAACAATCCAACCGCGAATAACATCATGAAAACGAATTTCTTCATTGCGGGGTAATTTGATACGTATAATGTAATTATCCCCACGCTCTAGACGTTCATTCACCTCATCTTCGCTCAGGGTAAGCGAATTTTTCATACTCATTCGCGAGGTCGAATCATATTTAGCACTCATATTGCTAGCCTCAAGTTTAGATCGCATCTCATTGAGTTCTTCAGGAGTATCAAAAGCATAATAAGCATAACCATCATTTACAAGTTGTTTTGCATAGGCTGCATATTTATCCATTCGTTCACTTTGTTTGTAAGGTCCTAATGGTCCCCCTTGAACTACTCCTTCGTCTATA
>JAKMFK010000264.1 GCA_022425465.1 Bacteroidia bacterium
AAATCAGTTGGGCCCATTACCGATAATGACATCTTATTAGCTAAGGCATCTGATGCTATTGTTATTGGATTCCAAGTTAGACCAATGCCCACTGCTCGAAAACTTGCCGAATCAGAAGGTGTTGAAATCAAACAATACAGCATCATTTATAAAGCTATTGAAGAAATTAAAGCAGCAATGGAAGGTATGCTTGTTCCAAATTTGGAGGAAGAAATTACAGGTACTGCAGAAGTTCGAGAAATATTTAAAATTTCGAAGGTGGGCGTCGTCGCTGGTTGTATGCAAACCGAGGGTAAAATGTACAGAGAGAATAAGGTACGTTTAATACGTGATGGTGTTGTTGTATATACGGGTGAAATAGAAGCCCTTAAACGTTTTAAAGATGATGTCAAAGAGGTCGCAAAAGGTTTTGAATGTGGAATTCAAATTCGAAATTGTAACGACATTCAAGAATTTGATTTAATTGAAGGTTACAGAGAAGTAGAAGTAGCTCGAAAATTAAAATAATTAATCTTTTTTTCTAATCTTACGGTTCTCAATCGAGTACACCACATCACAAATTGCAAGTTCTTCCTTGTTGTGTGTGACAAATAAAGCCGTTTTACCCTCCTCTTTTAGTACTCTCATTGTTTTTAAAACCTCATCTTTACTTTCTTCGTCAAGATTGTTAGATATTTCGTCAAAAAGAAAAATTTCTGAATCCTTATATAAGGCTCTTGCAAATGCAATTCGTTGTTTTTGACCACCACTTATTTTACCTCCCAGTTCCCCAATAGAAGTGTGTATGCCGTCTGGTAAACTATCAATCCATTTGATTAAATTCACCCTCTTAAGACATTGATTAATCTTATTTAAATTAGGGTTTGTATCCGAGAAAGCTATATTGCTCAAAATACTATCATTTAACATAAAAATATCTTGATTGACATATGAAAATAAATAACGATAATCTGTCAAATTAGATGAATCGATTTCTACCCCATCAATCTTCAACTGACCCTTTTTTGAATTCAATAACGATGACACTAAATGAAGTAGCGTTGATTTTCCAGAACCACTACTACCCACCAATCCAATAAATTGTCCTTTCAGAATCAGTAACGATACAGAATCCAAAATAGGCTCACGATCTGCATATGAAAAATCCATATGATTTAACTCTACACTACGATCAAACTTCATTTTTGTATGACGTAAGGCTATACCTCTATTTGACTTGTTTGAAATTAAATAGTCCAATACGTGATTTCTCGAAGCGAGGTTATTCGAAGATGTAATAATACGATTCACACTGGGGAGAATTCTAAATGAAACTGCTGCATAAATGGATATATAAGCCACTATCATAGAAGCCTGGATGCCCATATAAATACCATAAATAATGACACATAGGAGTCCAGCAATCGCAATTACCTCGTAAGTCCTAACGGGTATGTAATTAGACTTCAGATAAACACTTCTTTTTAGGCCATAAATTTGGTCTCTGACGTCTTGATAATTCTTATAGAAATAGGATTCACTATTCCAAAGCTTTATGGCTGATGTTCCACGAGTTAAGTAATTTACATTTTCATAAATTTTAGGAGCTAGCTCATGTTCTTTTTTACTTATTTTCTCAATACTTTTTTTATTAATATACATTAATAGACCTGCCGTAGGAACAAGGACAATAAAAATAAACAAGAATAGTAAGGGCTGTAAAAACAAAACCAAGCCAAGCAAAATAGTTACAATAAACCATTCTGAAATAAATAAAACACTTGACAACAAGATGCTTTCTGAAAAATTTAAAGTAGCTCCAATAATATCATTCAAAATCTTGGTTGAATCATTTGTATTAAAAAAAATTAAATCCTTACCAACCAAGTCTCTATAGTAATCATCCGTAATTTGTGCATTTATGTCGAATGAATACTTGATTTGTACCTTACTAATCTGAATAAGAATTATATTTTTTAATACATACAATAAGAACAGACCTCCAGTCAAAAACAAAATAAATAACTGTGTACTCTCTATTTTTAATGTGCTATACAAATAGGAGGTAAGTTGAAATTTATCAATAAAATTGGGCTCAAAAATTGCTAGAACTGTGTACAACAATAATGATACACCAACCAGCTCTAAAACTGCACTTATAAAGCTTAAAAAAAGCATTATTATATACTTTTTCATTGAGCTTTTATCCATTAAAATACTGAACTTTTGTTTGACTTCTAATATAAATTTCAGTCCAATCATAGTATGTAATCTATTAACTCCATCTCTATGATTATTGGTGTATAACCTGAAATAATATTATTGCCAGTAGCACCGAAGGCGAAATCAGATGGAACAATAGCACGAATACTCTCACCCTTTGATAGTTTACTTGCTAAAAATTGAATACCCCCAATGACTTGTTGATCTGACACATCGTATATAAATGGCTCTTCATCCTTGGTGGAATAAATTACTTGGCCATTTATTTTTTTTAAGACATACTTTATTTTGGCCTTTTTAAACTTAATAAGTTGAATGTACCCCATCTTGAGTTTTTCATAATAAATGAGTGATGATGAGTCAAGTGTTCCATTCCAACGCTGATTTTTTATGAATTGATCTATTTGGCTGCGCTCAAATGCTTTTTTATAGGCGATATGTTCTATGTCGGTGAGCTTATCCCTCATCCACAATGTTGTAGTCACAAAATCAGTATCATTCAAATAGGATGGTACACTTCCATTAAGTGCCTTGTAAAAATGCTTAGCCTTAAGTCTAAATTGAATACTATCCGCTTTACATGTAGAACTTAATAATTGAATAAACGTAGTTGATGTGTCCGTGTTCAATCGATGAATTTCAATTTTTCTTCCCAAAGTACGTGTGTCCAAATAGATTGAATCCTTTAAATTCTGTGCCTTGATGTCAATTAACCAATGATTTTTATCATCAGAACAAGTAGATGAACCTCTTTTATAAAAAACATCCTCTTCTTGTTGGAAAGCATCTTCACTACATGAAATAATTAATACAACTAAAACTAGAATGTAGCTATTCAACCTCATAAGAATTCTCGATAGTTTTGGATTACTGATTTGAACTTGTCAATTGTTTGC